>CAIYPC010000172.1 GCA_903927975.1 uncultured Bacteroidota bacterium
ATTATTTCAGTTCCATATATTCTTACAGCGCAACAAATTAAAGTGTTGGTCAATCATATTGGCTATGAATTCAACAAACCTAAACATGCCATTATTGAAGCGAACAATAAAATTGAAATACAAAATTTTCAAATTGTTGATGCCGCAACGAATAAAATTGTTTATTCAGGGAAGCTTGTTTATAGCGGAACAGTCAACAAATGGAAACATAAATTTTTCTGGTCTCTCGATTTTACCTCACTCACTTCGACTGGAAATTATCAACTGAAAATAACATCAGGAAACAAAACGATTTCTTCTTATCCATTTATCATTGGGAAAAATGTACTTGAGCAAGCTACCATTTCTGATGTTGCTTATTATTTTAAAGGTCAGCGCAGCAGCGGCTTGCTTGATCAAGCTGATCATCATTTATTGTTGGGAGGCAAAACAACCGACACAATCGATGCACACGGCGGCTGGTACGATGCGACGGGAGATTATGGAAAACATTTATCGCATCTCTCCTTCTCTTCTTATTTTAATCCACAACAAATTTCATTTACGGTTTTGAGTTTATTAAAAACTTATGAATTGCTAAATAAAAAACCTGGAACAGATTTTCGTCAATACAAGAGACGCATTCTTGATGAAGCCATGTATGGGGCAGATTATCTCGTTCGCGTAAAAGTGAAAGATGGATCTTTTTATCGCTCTGTCGGAGCACCCGGTGCTGGCAAGTTTGCAAAAGATAGAGTTATTCAGCCCGAGCAAAAAAGTTATCGCATCAAACAAAATAAAGAACAATCATTCAGCAACGCACCAGTTGCAGAAAGTTGGGAAAGCTATCAATCGAGCTACAGATCAGGTGCAGGCATCGCTATCGCTGCATTGGCATTTGCAGCAAGCTTTGATACAAGTGGTGATTTTAATAATGCAACCTATCTCGCTGTTGCGGAAAGTGCATTTGCATTTTTAGAAAAAAATAATTTGAAATTAACGAACGACCATAAAGAAAATATTTTAGATGATTATTGTGCATTGAGCGCAGCGACTGAATTGTATAAGACAACCAAAAAGCAAATCTATTTTGATGCGGCAGAAAAAAGAGCGCAACAATTGATAGCAAGGTTAAGCTCATGGAAAAATTACACAAATTTTTGGAGCGCTGATGATAAGGACAGACCATTTTTTCATCCTTCTGATGCTGGTTTGCCGATTGTGAGCTTGCTTTATTTTTATCCTTATGCATCTGCGACGACGCAAAAAAATATTCAAGATGCCATTCAAAAATCTTTTGAATTTGAATTTGCAATTACCAAAGAAGTGAATAATCCTTTCGGTTATAGCAGACAGTTAGTTCAAGATACTTTGGGCGACAGGCGCAGTTCATTTTTCTTTCCACATGGCAGCGATGCTTCACCGTGGTGGCAAGGCGAAAATGCAAGACTTGGCTCAATGGCAGCAGCAGCAAGGCTTGCAGCCAGCACAATTTATAAAGATGATGCAGTTATGAAAAGCAAACTTGAAAGTTTTGCGCTTGATCAGCTAAATTGGATACTTGGACTTAATCCTTATGACGCATGCATGTTGCAAGGAAGTGGTCATAATAATCCGGCTTATGGATTTTTTGGCACTTTTGAATATACGAACGCACCAGGCGGAATCGTAAATGGAATTACGTCTGGTCTTGATGATGAAGATGATATCAGTTTCAATTTATCTTACGCTCAAATTCATAAAGACTATGACTGGCGATGGGCAGAACAATGGCTGCCGCATGCATCGTGGTATTTGTTGGCGATTGCGCTAAATGAATGAGTTGAATACATAAACCAGAAAGACTCTCTGTGACCCTGTGTCTCCGTGGTTTAACTCTCAAATTATTTTGTCCGATGAAAATCCAAATCCTGAAAATCGTAACTGAAATCTGTTAATGGTGAAATTGGTTTCATCGTAATGCCAGAAGCTTTTCCATTCTCATCAAGACTAAATAAAACAAATGCATCTGCATCCATGCTCCTATCTTTCCATTTCACAACAAAGCTGTTGCCTTTATATGCAAACATTTCTCCGGTCAACTTTGGCGATCTTTTTGAATCGAACCAAAGCTTGCCATTTTTCATCGAAATAAAAATATCGCCAAACCATTTATCAGTGAAAGTTCCGGGGTATGAAGAATAATCTTTGTTCGATATTTTTTTACCAGCTTCATTTATTTCATTCCAGATTGAGTCAGTTAATTTTTTTGCATTATCAAGCGATTTTTGTCTTTGACCTGAATATTCTTTAACTCGATCAGTTCCTGTGATTCCAAAATACGCATCTTTAATTTGATTGGTAATAGAAGTGAACGCACCACCCTCCTGTTGATTGGTCAACACGATAATTCCTAAATTCAATTCAGGTATCATCGTGATCTGCGTCACCATTCCTTCAAGGCCGCCAGTATGAGTAACCTGCTTGTATCCTTTCACATCTGAAATACCAAAGCCCAAACCATAGGCTGCAAAATGTGTATTATAAGGACCAGGTGCTCGAACGGGGATTATAGTTTGCGGTGCCCACATTTCTTCATGCACCTCTTTTGAAAATAATTGTTTACTTAAATTGTCTCCATATTTTCCATTTGCTAATTGAAGCATCACCCATTTACTAAGATCCGCAATACTGCTATTAATACCTCCGGCAGAATGTCCAACTTTCATTGAGCTTCTTGCAATCACCTGCACTTTTCCATCAACGCGAGCATGGCCGTCAATATCATTTGATTTATCTTTTATGCGATCAGGGCTTGCTGCACTGCGCGACATACCAATCGGTTTCATAATTCTTTCTTCAATAAAATCATCCCAGCTTTGTCCGCTTACCCGTGCGATCACTTCGCCGGCAACGATGTATAAATTATTATCATAATCGTATTTGGTGCGAAAGCCCGAAACTGCTTTTAAAAAACGCAGGTTATAAATAATATCTTTTAAAACAAAATCACTCGAATCAGGAAAGAACATCAGATCACCTGCGCCAAGACCTAATCCGCTACGATGTGTTAATAAATCTTTGATGGTAAATTCTTCCGTAACATAAGGGCTATATAATTTGAATTCTGGAATATAATCCCGCACTTTATCATCCCATTTTATTTTGCCTTCATCTACCAACATGCCAAGAGCCGCAGTGGTAAATGCTTTGCTGTTAGATGCAATGCCGAACAAAGTGTTCTCATCAACTTTCTGCATGGTGTTCAATGAACGAACGCCATAACCTTTTGAATGAATAACTTTTCCATCTTTGATCACTGCAACGGCAATGCCGGGTACATCAAAAGCTTTCATGGATCGCTCTGTAAGATCATCGATCTCTTTGCTGGTAAGCGGCTGACTATAAGAAATTATATTTGAAATGAAAAGAATGAAAACAATGGCAGATTTTTTCATAATGCATTTTGTTTTGGTAGAACAATTTAGTGAAAACTAAATTTATCAGATAAAGCAAATAACAAAACAAGGATCTTTATTCCTATTATCAGGAAATATCCGGGAGGGAAATAGCAGTTTGCGCATTAGCCTAAAATTATCATTCTATTTTAAATGCAAATTCGCAGATTGAACCAAGCATTTGTTTCAGTTCAATCTGCGAATCTGCGATAAGCAAAAAATATTAAATCAATTTTTGAGTTTTATAAATTTAAATGATGTCTATACATAACTATTGAACCTGCACTACCTCATAAGCATTTTGATTATCCACCTGAACAGGCTGATAAAAAGTGTCATTATATTTCATGTATGTAGTGCCACCCATGTTGGTAGCAACAGCACCGTCAGGTAAGTTGTTCACTATTGCCCCTTGAGGTGGCGCAATCACCTGATAGCCTGCATCCGTTAGCGTATAGAATGTTCCGCCATAATAAAAGGCACTAACGCCGCCGGCATCCAAGGTTGCATAGCCTTCTGGCAAAACAGCAATAGTGGCTCCTATAGGAGGGGCTACAGCACGATACCCGCCATTGTAAGGTGAATAATACACACCTTGGTAATATCTGTAATGCTGGTTTTCAATAGAAATAATAACAGCCGCCGCAGCGAGACTTGCAACAAAAAAACCAACAGGATGCCAGTAAGCTCCATAAACGTAAGGCCTATAGGGATGATAATAATAATTGTGGTAAGCATAGTAACGATGCCCTCCATACATATAAGGGGCGCGGCGATAAGGTTCATAATGATAAGCAGGGTGATACCCTGGATGGTACCCGTATGCACCGTGAACCTCAGCGCGCCTAACTTCTCCAGGCCTGCCGATACCATCGCGATGAGCTACTGGAGCAGATCTATTGATTGCTTCATTGCGCCTAACCTCTGGGGCTCTGCTTACCTGAGCAGAATGATTGACAACAGGTGTAGGTCTACTGAATGTTGCAGGATGGTTGGCCGCCGCTGGATGAGGAGCATTCGGCTTTGGATGTTGTGCTGAAACGGTTTGGCGGCTGATCAATATTAGGGACAAGGAACCTAACACAAGCCAATGGATTTTTTTAATTGATGACATGGTTTTTTATTTAAAAGTTAGAGAATACTAGTTGATAGATTTGTGGCATCATTAGAAAATATTATGTCACTTAGATGTTTGATGAAACATTAAACCTTGCTTCAACAACCTTTGTATTGTTTGTTCTAAAACAAAACAACTACAAAAGAAATTTTTTTAATCCTGTCTGATTAAAAATAAATCTTTCAAATTATTATCGGAATTATGCACATTGGTTCGTCTCTGATTCACAGCAATTGATCTCCAGGATCATTATTACAAATAAAATTTCAAACCATCCTCAAAGCAAAAAGCTTGCTTTTTATGGAAGTATGAATCAGTAAGAGATAGCGCTAGTAACAAATGAGGTAAGAAGGAATAAGGCATAAACGTATTTTACAATGAGATCAAGATGATAAACGGCTTAAGAAAAACATCGCCATTGGGACTTCAGGCACTTTATCCTCCTAAATATCTATTCAAGTTAAACAAAATAGTTAATACCGAAAATATTAATAAATAAGTAAGCGTAGATAATAAAAAAAGCAATTATCTAAGGCTGCTAATAAAATTTCTTCGACCCAAAAGCCTGTGATCAGTTGTGAACTGCTTAATAGATTGCCAATGCTTGCCGAATAAAAAAGCCATACTCTTAGCAAGCATGGCTTTTACAAAATGAAAATATTTTTTTATGCTGTTGCTATTGCAGATTGCTTTCTGCTAATTAAATAATAAGTACCAAACAAAACACCGCTAAAAACAAGTGTTGCGATCAGGCTTGTTCTGTAAAATGGTAATGCATCAGTATAGCATTGCATTAAGCCGCTCCATGTTTTTGGGCGACCCAAACCACGAGTGCCGCTCCAGCCTGCCCACAAAACAAGATTCGAAAGAATGAAATAAACTGTGGGTGCAGTGAGTGATGCAACGAATACGTTCTGCACATTAATTTTCTTCATCATCATTCCGAAAACGGCAAGCATAGCAAATAATAAATAGTTCTGCCATTGCCCATCATAAAAGCCTTGAATAGATGAAAGCCCGTTCACGTATAATATTTGATAAATTATATCAGAAAGGAACAAAGGCAGGATTGGAAGCACAAAAGCCCATTTTTTGTTTTTAATAACAGCCCCTGCAAAAATTGCCATTGCCCATTGTGGCGCAAAACCAAAAATGCGGGTTGGGAGAACACGATATAACGCAAAAAGAATTATCAGCAGAGCAAATGGTATAATGACAGATTTATTAAA
>CAIYPC010000173.1 GCA_903927975.1 uncultured Bacteroidota bacterium
AAATTCGAAAGTTCTGTGGAGCAGAATGTTTTAGACCATTAATATCTTTCCTAACCACTAATGTGCTTCCTGAAATTGCCCCTGGTCCCCCCCCCGCTGAGGAACCTGCTGCGGTACTTAAAACCGTCTTGGAAACCACCTTAGAGAACACCAAGCAATTTATCCTTGCCAACTGGGCTGTTACTGCCTCACAAAAGGAAGATAAAAAATTAAAAGAGATAGTTATTCAAGCAATTGAAGTGGAAGCTGCCCCCGCCGTCATTATCACTGCTGAAAATTATATGGATGTCATCGCCAACCTACAAGCCCATGCTACCGAAACTAATAAACGGTTAGCTTTGCTTATAGCTGCCCCACCCCCAACCACGCCCCCAGCCACTCCTCCCAAAAAAAGTAAGAAGAGTAAGAAGAAAAAGCCTAAACCGCCCGCTGCTGCTGCCATTGACGTTATGACTCCGCCCTCTTCGCCTTCACCAAAAAAAAGGCAGGGGATCCAGGAACAACAACCCGAACCCCGTAAAAAAAGGAAAAGCCAAAAAGGGCTTGGCAAATCAATCAAAATCACCAAAAAAGGAAAAAAAAGCGTAAAATTCGCAGAAATCAAATAAAATCACTATGTAAAAGTCTTAAAGTATCACCTGAGCCAACTCTAGCAATATTCTTAAAACATTTTATCAAATTATTTCCCGAACGTTCTGTTCAACCTAAAACCTTCCATAATTTTACCTCCATTGATTTGCCTGAAAGTCTATTTCAATATGGACCTAAACACCGCCCTGTCTCCTCGCTCACCACCGACGAGGAAATCAAAGCCGGCATGAATGAATATATCCGTGTCGCAAATTGGTCTAGATTGGTCAAAAATTTAGCTGATGCTAAGAAACCAATGAAAGGAAGAATCTTCATCCCCTCCCTTCATGCATTAACTAAATTTACAAAACCAACCGTGGACCCTGAACAACTAAAGGATGACCCTATCAATCATCTCCACTATCTTTTAAAAACAAAAGTGGATGAATACCTTGTGTCTCGCCCTAATCCAACCAGATTCGTTGATTCTATCTTACCTTACTCAACATTACTCAAAGACAATCCATCTGTCAAGTTTACACAAGCTGATAAAAATCTTGGCATCACTGCCTGGCCCCTTGCTGTCTACAAATCAATGGTAATGGATCATCTGTCCACTACAACCGTTTACTCTCTTGTTGTTAATGTAAAAAATTCCACATATGAGGGCTCTGAACTTCAAACCTCGCTGCGTGCTGCCTTTAATGCCCTATTTAGCAAAATTGGTAGGTTCGCCTCGAGGAATAGAACTAAGAGTCCCCATTGGCTCTTTACCTCTGGAATTGAAGCATATGTTAATAAATATGTGCTATGCATAGACGAAAGTCTGTTTGGCCACTTCATTGTACCAACCTTCTACGTCCTTGCCAAGCTCCATAAATGGAAACCAACCATGCCTAGATGCCCCTCCAGGCCCATCGTTGGAGCTGTACACTGGTGGACAACCTTCCCATCAGTGTTGATTGATGTTCTCCTACAGAAGTTCATTAAAATCAAATCTCATATTCTAAAAGATGTTCACCAGTACACTAAAGTTCTGCGCGAATATAGAATCCCTGAAATACAAAGGGGTGAATGTATCATATTCACCATGGATGTCTCAAGTCTCTACACTAATATAAATATTCCTCGTCTCATTAATATCATTCGAAATAATAACCTATTAGATAACCTTGGCATCGAAATCCTTTCCTTTGTCCTCCATAACAACTATGTTCATTTTAATGATCTTGTTTACCGTCAAATTGATGGCATCGCTATGGGTACAAACTGTGCAGTCGCTCTTGCCAACATCTACCTTCACTATGGTGGCCTAGACCTGCTCTTTCTCGATAATCCTCTTGTAATTAATTATGGGAGATATATTGATGATATCATTGGCCTTTACTTTGGAACTGAACCTGAACTGCTTGCCCTTAAAACACAAGCTAACAATAAAATCCCTGGCATCACCTTAACCATGGAATATTCAAAGTCATCAGCCATTCCCTTTTTGGATATAGAACTTTTTTTCTACCAAGATAGGATCCTCTTTAGAACCTATCAAAAGATTCTAAATACTTACCAATATCTGACACATTGTAGCCAACATCCACGTGCAACCATTGCCGGCTTCATCAAAGGAGAGCTTACCCGCTACCGTAGGACTAACTCTCTCATTGCAGATTATTCAAACATTAAATTCCTCTTCTTAGTCCGTTTATTAAGAGGATTCAACTATGCCTTTCTCTCCCCCATTTTTGAAAGACACACCTTTAATGTTGACAACGAAGCAGCGATCACCATCAAACAAATGCCTCTGGTTTTAGTAATTAAATACTCTTGCCGTGATGAACTGCTCTCTCTAAAGAAACGATTAATGCCACTTTTCATAAGATATGAAGAGATTATTGGAATTAAACCCATGATTGCTTGGTCTGGATCACAAAATGTTGGTCTTCTCCTCTGTAAATCCGCTCTTAGCCAGGCCCAGATAGATCAACTGACCCCAGCTGTCCTACTGCCTTAAACTATCTCTGATAGCAAGATTTTTGAGCCTCCTCGTTTCGCCATTTTTTTCAGAATTTGCCCTAAACTGAAGACTGCTGTAGTCTCCCAAGGTAAATTCTAGCTTAGATTACATCGCTGTATTTCCCATTAAGCCTCTATCGCTAAGATATGCTTTGTTTTAAATTATATCTTTTTTTCTGTTGAAAATTTGAATTGTTAATGGTTATATTGTATTGTAAAATGATTTCTAATTAGTTAATTAATATACAAAATATGTTATAGTTTCTAGCTAAAGAAGATTTCACCTCTTGAACTTAGCAGGTCCGTAACGAAAGCTCACTTGTGAACACAGTGACTCCTGCTTTGTTTATTTCCTTTCTTCTCGGTCTTTATCGCCTCCAGCTTTATCGACTTTAGTAGCTACTGAACGACGCTCAATCACTGAGTAGAAAAACTGTTTAGTTAATTAGAAATTTGCAAATTCTCACATAGTTTGTTTTTATTTCTCTGTAGAGATTTAAATCCTAATAGATAGAAGAGTTAAACCCATTTTTAAACCTAAACCACTGCTACTCTGTGCTTTTTGTCCCTGTGTCGGCCTAAAGTCTGTAGCTTACTCTAATCTAACGCCCCGTAATGTTGCCTAAACTTAAAGAAAAGAAGAAGAAACCCCTGCACATACCTATCGTGTGGACCTTCAA
This sequence comes from uncultured Bacteroidota bacterium, assembly GCA_903927975.1. GTDB lineage: Bacteria > Bacteroidota > Bacteroidia > Chitinophagales > Chitinophagaceae > Puia. The sequence continues at coordinate 3,261 of CAIYPC010000173.1, forward strand.
CGCTCCTGGTCAACTACTACAACAAGCGCCCCCCAAAGTCATCCATAATATCAATGTCCCTGATTTAGTCATTCCCAATTTCATTAGCGAAGCGATCCGACGCGACGCAATTTCAATAGCAGCTCTTTCAAATAAGATTCTTGCAAAAAATGCCGAATTAACTAAATTAATCTCTGATGCCGCCAATGATAAAATGCCTAAATCTATTGCAGATAAATATGCTAAGCATTTAAAAACTTTCACTGCCGGACCAATGTTTGATGCGCTAAAAGCAGCCACCTTATTAGATTTCGCTACCTTCCAATCCGAAACAGAAGCGAAACTGGCTGATATGGTCACTAAACTTGTTCAAACCCCAATTAAACTACTTGAAGAAATTCGAAAGTTCTGTGGAGCAGAATGTTTTAGACCATTAATATCTTTCCTAACCACTAATGTGCTTCCTGAAATTGCCCCTGGTCCCCCCCCCGCTGAGGAACCTGCTGCGGTACTTAAAACCGTCTTGGAAACCACCT
>CAIYPC010000174.1 GCA_903927975.1 uncultured Bacteroidota bacterium
GAAAGAGGAGATATATCTAAAGAATTTTTTTCATTGATCAATAATGATAGGTCCTTAATATTTTTCAGGTTATCGTAATTCAATAATCTCAAATCAGTCGGTTGAGATATGTCCAACCTAAGTTGTGACAAATATTTAAGATTTTTAAGTTCAGAAATGTTTTTAATTGAGTTAAAAGAGCCTAACGATAATGATTTTACATTAGGGATTTTATTCAATGTCGCCGCATCAAAGATTTCTTTTTCGTGATCATAAAATCGAATCCCTAGACGATCATTGCACTGTAAGCATAAGTCATTTATTTCTCCAAGGATATTCTTATTATAAAGCCTTTCGGAGAATTGAATTGTTGCTCCGCCACCTTTACTGAGGGTTTTTAAAATATCTTTTTTCTCAATTTTTAGAGGGTTTTCAAGTCTCATAACGCCATATCAGCTTTGTATAACAAGCTAATTTATGCTATTGTATGCATTGCGTACTTCTCCCGTGTTTTTTTCTTTAAAATTCTATCATAAAGCCAATGATGCATGGCGAAAACACGACTAAGAACTAAATGAACAATCTTTTATAAATTGCATCAAACTCATAAATGATGAAAAACTTTTTCTTCTTAATGCTTGCTGTTCTTTCCCTTTCATTTAATGGCTATTCACAACTTACCCCGCATCCCAGCACCAGCCAAACCATTGTACAGGAATTTGGATTGGGAAGCATCACACTAACATATTCCAGACCGAATACAAAAGGCCGTAAGATTTTTGGTTATGTAGAACCTTATGATAAAGTGTGGCGCACAGGTGCAAACTCTGCGACTGTAATAAAGTTCAGCGATGATGTATCGATAGAAGGGCATAAGGTGCCAGCCGGTGAGTATGGACTGTTCAGTGTGCCTGGAGAAAAACAATGGACAATCATTTTGAGCAAGAAGCCGCAACAATGGGGAGCATACACTTATAATGAGAGCGACGACTTCCTGCGCTTTGTTGTTAAACCTATCAAATTGCAAGAACCCCGGGAAACATTTACATTCCAATTTGTCAATGTGTACCCTACTAGTGGCGAATTGCGTTTACTGTGGGAGAACACAAGTCTTGTGATGCACCTTACTTGTGATATCGATGCAAGAGTGATGGCAAGAATTGACTCAGCTATGCAAACCGATAAAAAGCCTTATTACGATGCGGTTATCTATTATTGGAACAATAGCAAGGATATGACCAAGGCATTGGAGTGGGCAAAAGAGATAGAAAAGATTCCGGGCATGCCGCTAATGGTGGCAAAGCTTTGGATTGCACGTGTTGAATTGAAGAAGGGCGATAAAAGCACTGCCATTGCAACGGCACAGGAAGGCATTAAAGCAGCCACCGATGCAAAGAGCGATGAATATATACGGCTGAACAAAGAAGTGATAGCAGAGGCGAATAAATAAGTTCTAGTTCCCCAACAATATTTACAAGAATTACAGTCTTTCTGCAGTAGTTGCAATGAGGCTAACGTTCATGCCAAACCGAACATCAACAAAAGAATAGCTGCATGATATGGCGGCGACCTCTCGCGGCTGCTCTCAAATGTGTTAGAATTCGCATTGCGAAGACACGGCTGATAATTAAGCATTTTTAATGATAAATTGATAATCTTCCCTTATACGCATTTTGGCAACACACTGGCTTAATAGCAATCATATTGTTAATGACGGCATCTTTTTCAATAATAAACATCAGCTAACCGTTTACCAAATCGCGATGTGTGGCTTTTGTGTATTATGACCTTCTTTTATTTAAATAATATTCATGAAAAAAGAGATTAACTGGCTGTTTGTATGTTTTTCAATTGTTGTGCTGTCTGCACCCGCCTGCAAAAAAAATAATTCATTCATTGTAACGCCTGCAAATGTTTATATAGCAGGCTCAACAGCTTATTCAGCAACTGTTTGGAACAATAATCAGGCAAACTATCTTACAACAGATTCAATTAGCAGCGCCACTTCCATTTTTGTTTCTGGCAACGATGTGTATGTTGGCGGAGCAATATTCATAACGGGGTTCGGTAATGTTCCTGTTTATTGGAAAAATGGAAATGCAAATTTTTTAAGTCTGCCCGACAGCACTAATACCGTTGGCATAGTAAATTCTATTTTTGTTTCCGGAACTGATGTATATGCCGGAGGGTCGGCTGGCAATATGGTTGCAGATTCTACAACATATGCCGTTGTCTGGAAGGATGGCGCTATCAGCATACTTGACTCCATTCCCTTGTTCGATTCCGTTTCATCAATTCCCTGTTCAGTGAATTCCATGTATGTTTCAGGTAGCAATGTGTACGCCGCCGGTTATGGGCATAATGGTGCATGCTATTGGAACAATGGCAATTCCACTGCTCTTGCCACCGATCTCAACACGCTTGCCAACGCGCTGTTTGTTTCCGGTTCAGACATTTATGTTGCAGGCCAACAAACGGATAGCGCTTTCAGCGTGGCAACCTATTGGAAGAATGGAACTCCCGGAAATTTGACTGTTGCGGCGAACAGCAATTCCATTTGCCGATCGGTGTTTGTTTCTGGTTCCGATGTTTATGTTTGCGGCAATCAAATGGTTAATGGCGCAACTGTAGCTACTTATTGGAAAAACGGAACGCCTGTTATAGTAGGAACTGCTTCCGGCAATTCAGATGCTTATTCCATTTTTGTAAAAGGAAATGATATATACGTGTCAGGCAAGATCAATGATGCAGCATGCTACTGGAAAAATGGCACAGAAACTCTGTTGACACAACCTGCTGTTGCCAATTCATTGTTTGTGCAATAGTAATGCTCATAACTATGCCTTCAGATTTTTTTACCACAACGCTGCACAGCGTATTACAGAGTTTCCTTTCGCATCTGGGAATGAATTCTTATGTGCATCAATAAATAAAATCACCACTATACAGGTCAATATAACAAGGCCTAAGAACTAAGTTATTTTAGGACGAAACTCCCATCGGATTTTATAGATCAATCAGTAAGAAGCGCATTGCTAAATGTGCCGTTGACGATGATGGTTTTGCCGGTTAGGATCGTACAATTTATTTGAAATGATCCACTGACATATCCTCCAGCATTATCAGAGATATTTGTAGTCATATCAATGCTGTCTAACCACACATTTTCTGCAGTTGTGGGCATGAATGCACGAGTATATTCTGTTACGATAGATGTTGTGGTGTCAAAGAACAAGTCCACCGGACCCGCCCCATACGGAGAAATTGTAACTTGCGCATTTTTTGCAGTGAAAACATCCACTATGGGCAAATAAAATATTACATAATTGGCACCCATCGTTTTGTATTCCCTGTAATCGTAAAATATAAATTTATAAAACGCAGAAGAGTTATCGTTGGTGTTCGGCTTTAGGATTGTTGCCACGGGGAGCGTTGTTGTATAGGCGTAGCCCTTCACGTTATACTTTCCTGATGTCCCTAAACTTGATGTATCGTTAAAAGTGTATTTGTTCCCTGATGAATCGGTTATTGTATAGGAAAATATATTTTGAATTGCTGGGCTATTATTCCCTTTTGAACAACTGATAAAAAGCAGTAATGATGCGCAAATTTTAATGATGCTTTTCATTATACTGCTATTTGTTTTTCACAATCTTCTGAAAAAATCAAAATTATGGACAAGCAGATTTTTTTCATAAATGTTTACCTTTTTTATTAAATCTAAAGAATTACTTACAATAAATTCTCAAAATAAATAATCGATCCGCCCAAGAACTCAGAAGAAAAGAAAATTTTACATCACAAAACTCAAACCAAAGCAGCCTTTTTCATGATTGCATCACAAAGCTTTTTATAATTAACCTTATCACGGTTCAATGTGAATGGTTGTCGTCCCCGTGGTCTTGAGTTAAACAATAATTGTTTATTAGCAAAAACGATTGTAATGGATTCTCCCCAAGAGAACCAAGATGTTTTCGTTTCTCCGATAATTACTTTGTCTGTTTGTGTAGAAATTGTCCAGCCAAGATTGATAAAACAATCTTCAAATTCCGAGCCTTCACTTTCAAATGGAATGATTTTAAATTGTCTTTCACTTTCAAGTCTCTTAAGAATCAGATAAAAAGTGAGAAAGCCGAATAAAAATATTGGTATCGCAACCAAAAGAAAGCTGAAATCCGTGTTCGGTTTAATTGAGAAATAACTTATCATCAATGAAAGGAAAATAAAAAAGAGCGGTGCAATCAAAATAAAATATCTATCAAATATATCAGTCCACAGAAAACGCCACTTGTGATTTTCTTTTATAAATTCTAAGTCTTCGTCTTTCATTGTTTAGTTTGTAAAGGGTGTTGTACTCCTCTTAATATAAATTCTTAATTATATCAAAGGTAGCTGCAAACTACAAAGAGCAGTGGCGTAGATAGCCCTGTCCCGCGTTGTGAGATACCGACAATAAACAATGTTCTCAAAATAAATCAGTGTATTTGGCTGAATGATTTATTTAGGATGAAGTGTCCCCATTTTTCATCGCAGGCTATGCATGTCTCTCGAGGTGGAGCGTGTCATCGGTGTCTTTTGGCTTTGCGTACGCCTTTCGCTCATTGCATGCTCCACCTACTTCTCTTTCTAAATTCTTAATTAACTTCTAACACAAATTGTTCAATTTTCCCCTTTCTGGGTATATTCTATCTCAAATAAATCCCCTAAAGCAATTCAGTTTTCAACATACCAAACCCACCCCTCCTTCGTTATTTATTCGCTACAAGTGCGTCACAAGTGCGTCAACTGACGCAGATATGACGCACATATAACGAAAAACGCATTAACTTGCCTCCTATCAATACTCAATAAAACCTTATTCTTATGGCACTTCAAACCGCATCTTATCTGAGCGGCAAAATCAGCAACATCATTTTCTTTGAGCGGAACGGAACTTATATGGCGAGGTCAATGCCTACACTTGTGAGGCAATCGACCGCCACAAAACAACGCAGTACAAATTTCGGGATCGCATCTTCTGCGGGCAGGGTACTGCGACAGCAACTAAATAATTCAATCATTTTCCCGAAAGATAAAAAGATGCAGAGTAGGTTTTCTGGAGCTATTTCAAAATGGTTGGGGCGCAATAATGTTGCTGATCTGCAGCCTGCCAACAAGCTGCCTTTTGTGAACCACTTTTGTTTTAATGAAGAAACTTCCATCGCAGAACGTTTTAAGGTATCCATCACCGTTATGCAGCCTGTGGCTGACATCATCGAAGTGCATATTCCTGCTTTTGTTCCAACGGTAGCTATCGCTGCTCCGGCACATACTGTTTCAGTCGAATTGATTATTACTGCGGCTTCTTGCAGGTTGATTGATGCTGCAAGCGCAGGCAATCACACCATCGCATTGAACATTCCTTATAATGATGAAATGGTAAACACAGAAACACTTTCATTTCCTGTTAGTACAAAAGCAGGCTCGCTTGTTGTCACCGCTGCGATGATGAATTTTAAGCTATCAAATAATAAAATTGATATACGACATCCGTTTTTACCTTCTTCGGTTGTGGATGCACGTTATTGTTAGAAACGAGTTGGTGGTTTGTAGTTTGTCGTTGGTGGTTTTTATAAATAGCAAGTTTCTTTTTATATAAGCCGTAATCCCGTCAACCCTTAAATCTAATAATCTGCGATTCAGAAATCTGTCACGCAACGACGCAATGGCGCAAAGAACAAGAAGATGGAGAACGGAACAAACAATCCTGCAAATCCTTAAATCCATTAATCTGCGATTCAGATATTTTGCACGCAGAGGCGCAGAGAAATACCATGCAAGATCGGTCGTGCAAATACTTATATCCACTTATGGCACTCATTCAATCACACAAATCACTCTTCAGACAATAAAATTATTCCTTCTCTTCATCCAGATCATTATGGTCATCTCCGCCGACACTATAATAATTATTTTCTTCGTCCTCCTCTCCTATTTTTTCGTTTTTATCGTCGAGTTCGGACCCTGGCACATCAAGCCCTTTAGCCAGCGACTTATCGGCACCATCTTCATTTTCATCTAAAGGCACTTCTTCTTCCTTGCTATAAATATCATCCTTGTCATCATAAATTGGCAGTGGAAATTTTTTATCTTCTTCTGATGCTGCACCTGATTTCTTTTTTTCGTTGCTCATATAAGTATTGTTTAAAATTGATTCAAAAACAACCGAACAGTACTTAACACTAAGTGCTGTTCGGTTTGTCAAAAAAGGAAACACAAGAAACATGCTAACTGTGATCAGCCAACCATTTCTGAATATCTGCCATCACCTTTTCTTTGTCGGTATCCCGTAGCAAATCATGATAATGTCCTTCATACAGCTTCAGTGTTTTGTCGGTAGAACCTGCATGCTGATAAAAAAATTCACTGCCTTCATGTTTGGTAGCCTTATCAGCAGTGCCATGCAAAATCAACACAGGCAACTTAATAAGTGAAAATTCTTTTTTCAATCTTTCGTCAGCAATCACTAATTGCTCCATCGTTTTTGTTGGCTGCGATTCATTCGCAATCAACGGGTCATTGTTCATAGCTTCCACCGCAGCAGCATCGCGTGAAAAATCTTCATTCTTGAGCTTTAATGCATGGAAATGCGGAGCAATATGGCTAAGACCTTTTAATATTGCCAACGCAAAATCAGGAGCGGGCACCTGATAGGCAAAACTTTCGCAAATCAATCCGTTTAATTTTTCCTGATGTTCCAATGTGTACAGGCAAGAGACAACTCCTCCCGCACTATGGCCCAATATAAATGTCGGCAGAGTCGGGTGCGCTGCTTTGGCAATATCAACCAATTGATCAACTTCGTTTACGTAGTCGTAAACACTTTCCACATAAAAGCGCTCGCCTTCGGATTCACCGCGACCTTCCAGATCAAGAGCATAGACAGCATAGTTGAGAGCTACAAACTGATCGGCCGCCCATTGATAATAATTGCTATGAGCATTGAAACCGTGAACAATCACTATTGCCGCTCGTGCATTTTGTTCAGGTAGCCATGTACGTGTGAAAATTTTCAGCCCGGCTTTGTTGTTGAACGAAGATGTAATTGCTTGCATAATAATCAGATTTTACTGCGTTAGGAGATTTTTTGTCAGTCTTCTAAATTACTTTAAATAAGCTTGCAAAATTTGTAAAGATGGGATTGGATTATCTCTTTGACTTTGTTTTTATCACGCAACGGCGCGAAGAAGACAATAGGCAAGGAAGGGGCAATCCATTAATCTGTGATGAACTACACAGAGGAGCACTGAGATGACAGAGAACCTCGGAGGAATATAAGATGCAAGTTTGTAGTTGGTAGTTTGTTGTTCTTAGAAATGGCAAGTCGTTGTTGCGCTAGTGGTGACAGCTTTTAAACGCTGTTTACAATAGCGGGGATTAAAGCTGTCACCTCATGCTGCTGCGAACAGAGCCGTAGGCTCGAAGCATCTTGTAGCAACGGATTTCAATCCGTTGTAAGCAGATGAACTACACAGAGGACCACTGAGAAGACAGAGAACCTCGGAGGAATATAAGATGCAAGTTTGTCGTTTGTGGTTGGTAGTTTGTTGTTCTTAGAAATGGCAAGTCATTGTTGTTCTAGAGGTGACGGCTTTTAAACACTGTTTACAATGGCGGGGATTAAAGCTGTCACCTCATGCTACTGCGAACAGAGCTGTAGGCTCGAAGTATCTTGTAGCAACGGATTTCAATCCGTTGTAAGCAGATGAACTACACAGAGAGCCACTAAGATTACAGAGAACCTCGGAGGAATACAGAGAAAGATGAACAGAGGGATTTTCAAGATTAGTTTTGAAGATTCACGTCATGGCGAGGAACGAAGCCATCTGCTTTACGAATAACAAAATGTTTCAATTCAAATATCAGATGGCTTCGTTCCTCGCCATGACGGTCTTATTAGTGAGCATGTTGCAGCCAACTCAAGAATGCTATGAGCAGAGCCGCAGGCTCGAAACATTTTGTAGCAACGGATTTCAATCCGTTGTGTTTGGTTCTTGGATTGGTGCTATAATAAAATAACCTCCAGATCGTTCTACTTTTTTAAACCTTTACCCTTATCCTATGAAAGTAAAATCAGGAATACTGATTTTATTGCTCCAAGCCAGCATGTGGCTACATGCACAAACCATTATCTATGTGGATAGTGCCAATGTCAGCGGAACATGCGATGGCACAACCTGGGCAACCGCCTACAACAATCTCCAAACAGCGCTCACCAACTCCACTTCAGCCAATACATTATGGGTAGCAAAAGGAACTTATCAGCCTGCTCTCAATACTTCTTTTGCAATGAAAGAAGGGGTGAAAATATATGGCGGCTTTGTTTCAGGAAGTTCGAGCCTCTCTACTCGTGACTGGAAAAACAATGTCACGATATTAAGTGGAAATGGAAAAAGAGTGGTTGATAATACTTTTACAAACAGTTTGCCAATGAGCTCTGCTTCTGTGCTGGACGGGTTTACCATCACAGGCGGCACAGGAAGCAAAACAGGCACTGGCATCAACAATGTATATGCATCTCCTACCCTTTCAAATCTCATCATCACAAACAATCAAACGCCTACTGGTGGCGGCACTAATCTTGGTGGTGGAATATATAGCAGCAGTTCATCGCCTATCATTGCAAATGTGACCATCTCAAATAATACAGCGAACGATGGTGCTGGAATGTATAACGCAGGTGGCTCACCTGTTCTCACGAATGTTATTTTTTCTGGCAACACGTCAAGATTGACAAATGGCGGCGGCATGATGAATGTTAGCCCAGGCAACCCAACTCTCACAAATGTTTATTTCTATAATAATGCTGCTCTTTCGGGAGATGGCATGTTCAATTCAGGTTCATCACCTGTGCTAACAAATGTTGTTTTTGATAGCAATCATCCCACAGTTCTTAATGGCACCGCATATTCTGGTGGAATGTATAATGCATCAGGTGCTTCGCCAGTTTTGGTGAACGTTACTTTCTTTAATAATAGCGGCTACACAAGTGGCGCAATTTATAATAATGGCAATGGCACTAACCCTTCATTAAGCAATGTGATTTTTTATGGCAACACTTCTGTCATTGGTGCTGCTGATATTTATAACATAAATTCTGCTGCTCCAACAGTCGCTTATAGTTACATGCAAACAAATGTATCCGGCACGGGAAATATATTGGGTACGAGTAACCCTTTCTCCAATTCGTCTAACAGCGCAGGACCTGATGGCATCTTCATGACTTTTGATGATGGTCTTAATATCACACTAAATTCAGGTGCATATAATAGCGGTGAAAATAACAGTGTGCCATCTGGCATGATGATGGATATAGCAGGCTCAGTGCGCATACAAGATGGGATAGTTGATATGGGCGCGTATGAATTTTCAGGTACTATTTTATCCGTGAAGCTTATCTCTTTTAGCGGATCATTACAGAATGGAATTGCAAACCTTCAATGGAAAACAAGTGAAGAAGATGGTTTCAATTATTTTGAAGTTGAGAAAAGCACTGATGGGCTAGCTTATGTTTCGATGGGAAATATTACTGCTGTGACGAGCGAAAACAATTATCATTTTACCTTGTCACAAAATGAAAGCAGTGCATTCTATCGTTTAAAGATGATTGATAACAATGGAAATTATACATTCAGCAATATTGTGCAGCTTTCAAAACAGGACTCAAAAAGTTTTCTGCTCTATCCCAATCCCGCCAAGGATTATGTTCATATCAAAACAGAAACAGTTTGCACCATAAATATTTATGATGCAACTGGTAGGCTTGCAAAAACACAGCAATCACAAATTGGCATCAATGCTATCAATGTAAACAATCTCAACACCGGATTTTATTTCTGTGAGCTCAATGGAAACATACTGCCATTCATCAAGCAATGATTTTTGTTTTTTATATTCATACATAACGATTACAAAAAATTTAATTATAAATAAAAATCGAAGTGCATTAATACAACTTGAACAGAACAATTACCGACCTATAATTTTGATAAAGATTTTAAGTTGTCTTAGTTTTGCAGAACCATAACTAAATGACGTCTGAACATTTATGGTTATGTCTAAATTCAAAATACCTGCTTGTCTCATTTGGCCAGTTCGCAATATGCAACAGCAGTATCAGGTGGCTATGCAACGCCTTCCAATGCAGTTGGTGCCCCTAGTGGGGTGGGCATGACAATGTATATTACTTCTACTCCTGCTGTATTTACTTATGCCGGTACGTTTACCGGTGGTGCCAATATTGTAATTACGGGGGAATATTTTACTACAAATACCGGAGGCTTAACCCTTCAGTTTAGTCCGGATAATGTTACCTATACAGCCACTAGCCCGGTGATAGCCAGCTTTGGGGCTGCCAATGCAACAAGCTTTACCAATGCTACTTATTCAGTGCCGAATACGCTGACAGGTGCTTATAAATATATTAAGTTAAATGGGGTAAGTACAACCTATATGTATGTGGATGCCATACAAACACAAACGCTTACCTGTAATACCTGCCCATCGGGCGCTACGGCACCTGCATTAAGCACAGTGTATGTAAATGTGCCTTGTAGTTCATCAACAGTTAATCTGTCTGCAATTACAGTATCCAATAAGCCGGCCAATACAGTGATGACCTGGCATACAGGCACACCTGCTACGATGGCTAATAAGGTAGCGGATTCAACAGCCGTACCAAAATCAGGTGGTGTTTATTATGCTGCATTTTATAGTGCCGCAGGCAATTGTTTTAGTGGCATAAATGGGGATGGTACTGCTACAACAAAGGTGGTGATAGATGCTTATACCGATTGCTATACATCACAGTGTGCCAATGTAAACACAGGCTCAGGTTTATGGCGTAAAAATACTTCGGTAGCCAACAATATTATATATAATGACGGTACGGAAACCCGGCTTGCCAATAGTGCCAGTAGCAATGCAAGAATAGCCGATGCAACCGCTGTAAACTATAGTGCGGCAGTAGATACCATTCCAGTAATTTTACCTTCGGCCAGCAGTTATGGTGCTGTTACGCTTCCGCTGGGATCGGTGCAAACACTTTCTGCAATTTATGCTACACCCAATGCTACACCCACTGGCAATACTGTGCAATGGGTTTTGGGCTGGGGCTATAACACTGCATTTGCCGGGGCAGTGTATAATGGTAATGCCAATACAAGCAATACTATTGCTACATGGGTAGGCACCTGGGCTGCAGATATCTATGTGGTGTATAATGGAACATCTTCCAGCGTAAACATGTATGGCAGCGGAGGTGGATTAAGTATTTATAGCGGCACTATTTTGGCTGGCGATTCTATCGGTATCACATTGATACCACAAAGTGATGGCTCGGTAGTGGCACAAGGCTATATATATAGGCCCAGCATAAAAGCTTTTCTGGGACAAGGTTCCGTAACGAATGCTTTGTATGCCAATGAAGCTGCTTACCCAATTTATCCAACGCTTAATATTGTATATGGCGCAGTTAATGTAGGCTGTATAAAACAAACTACAGCAACAAATAGCGCACCCAATGCAGGAACTTGCAGCACAGGGTTCTCATCGCCATGGCAGTTAAATAATGCAGACCCTACCTATACTATTGCGTTTGATGGCACTGAAACCAGGCAGGCACTTAAAACAAACACAGCAACAAGAGGTGGTGATAATAATTACGTTTATGATTATGCATTGGTGCGGCAAGACTCTGCAAGGTTGTCGGCCGGGGATACATCTATTGTTACTACTTCTTTCCTTACACCAGGCACTGGAATGAATTACCAGCGATATTATCAGGGTTGGGCCTATAGCCCCAATTTTAATGACATTAACGCCAGCACCGTTGGCTATACAACCGGTAAGACGAACTGGGCATTGCTTCTTTACATTCAGAGTAATGTATTATATTATTATGATCATACAGGTACGCTGAATAGCGTATACGCAGCACTTGCAGTAGGCGACCAGATAATCGGAACGCTTATACCAAATAGCAGTGCTGGGGCAGATCTCCAAATTACAGTCTATCGCCCAAGTATTGGAGCTGTGATATTTTCAACATATTATATTAATGCTTTAACTTCGACAGAAGCAAGCCATCCGGTTTATGCCGCTGTTCTTCCTATAACCGGTGCAGTCAATTTAAGTTGTATAGGTTCAGGTTTGGGTTCGTTGCCTTCAGTAGGTGGCACGGCTGGTTCTAATCAAACTATTTGCCCCGGCAGCACACCGTCTTCCAACTTAACATTAAGCGGCAATACGGGTTCTGTGGTTAAATGGCAATACTCCGTTGATAATTTTGTAAGTGATGTGCATGATATAGCATCTTCGGCATCTACAACTTTAACAACAGCACAAATGGGGGCACTTGCTGATACTACTTATTATCGTGCAGTAGTACAAAATGCAGGTTCAGCCACAGCTTATTCATCAATAGATACGATTACTGTAAATGTTTCTGTAGGAGGTATGGCATCCCCCAATCAGGCTGTCTGTTCCGGCAGTTCGCCCTCAAACCTGACATTGACTGGCAAGGGCGGCTCTGTTATTAAATGGCAATATTCAAGCGACAACTTTGCCAGTGACGTGCACGATATTGCTTCATCAGCCTCAACAACATTAACTACAGGACAAATGGGCGCACTTTCCGCCACAACTTATTATCGAGCCGTGGTGCAGGCTGGTTCTTGTGCCGTTGCCAATTCATCTATTGATACTGTTATCGCAAATGTTGCATCGGTAGGTGGCACGACAGGCTCCAATCAAATTGTGATCACTGGCAATGCCCCGCTTTCTAACCTAACGGTGACCAACTATACCGGGTCAGTGGTAAAATGGCAGTATTCCAACAATAATTTCAGTAGCGACGTACACGATATCCCATCGTCTGCATCACCTACTTTGACCACTGCACAGATAGGCCCGGTCTCTACCATACAATATTATAGGGCATCAGTTAAAAACGGTGCCTGTCCGGCATCCAACTCATCAATAACAGTTCTGGACACACTTAGTTTGCTTCCCTTGCATTGGCTAAGTCTATCGGCCACGTGGGCACCACCTGCGGTGAACGTTGTGTGGCTATCTGCTGATGAAAAACAGATAGATCATTACGAGGTGTTCAGGTCGGGCAACGGGAGCAGTTTTGAACTTGCGGGAAAAATGGCGGTCATGAAGAACAGTGCGGCAACAAACAAATACAGCTTTGCCGATCTTAATGCTTCTTCCGTATCCACGGACAAACTGTTTTATTATGTTGTGGCGGTGAATGATGATGGGGGCAGGGATGTTTCCAACATAGTGACAGTAAAAATCAATAACCTGCCTGAAAAAATAATGCTATATCCGAACCCAACAAATGGGAAAATATATTTTAGTTCATTAAAGGATGTGAGCACCATAAACATTTACAGTGCCACGGGTTCGTTGGTGAGACAGATCCAAAATGTGAGCCAGGGTAATTTGACTTATGATTTGTCAATGTTGGCCAGTGGCTTCTACATTGTGCATCTGATAAGAAACTCGGGCGACCCCGTTTCGTTAAACGTCAGCCTAATAAAGTAACCGTTGTTTGTAATCGATAAAACCAACATATTAAAACGCAGGCCAAAAAGCCTGCGTTTTTTAATCATTACCGTAAGCGGCCTTCATATAAAATCTATTTGTTCTTCAATGAAGATTCCCTATAAATCATAATAGGTTTGAGGATTGTTTTTTTTGCAGAAGCGATGGAAGTGAATTTATTCTTTTGTTCTATAGATTGAAAAAGAACTCTGAATGCTTCTTTGCCCATTAAAATTGTTTGTTGATCAATGGTTGATAGCGTAGGCGTAATATGCTCACCAAATAACTCGTTGCCAAAGCCAATAATGCCAATGTCTTCAGGTATTTTTAATTTTTGTTCTTTGATTTCTTTAATAGCTCCAAGAGCAGTAAAATCGTCTGCAAAAACAGCATCCGGGGGAACTTTGCCTGATAAGAAATGCCGTATCGCTTCTCTCCCAGCCTCAATGGATGCATCGCCAGAATAAATCAGATCTTTTCTCACTTTCATATTGTATGCCCTCAGGGCATCTTTATATCCCACAAGTCGATCGGAAAAAAGTTTTATATGCATCGGCCCTGCCGCATGGGCTATATTTTTGTATCCTTGTTTTATAAGATGTTCTGTTGCTAAAAAAGCTCCCAAACAGTCATCAGTCACAACTGAGGAAATGCCCAAATCATAATTCGCTCTGTCAAAAAACACAATCGGCACGCCGCTTTTCTGCACTTCCTTAAAATGAGAAAAATCCATAGTGCCTTTTGCAACAGAAACAAGAATGCCATCAACACGAGCTGCCAAAAAAGCTTCTATTCCTTTCACTTCCTGAGCATGTGTTTCATTGGTATGATAGATAAGCACGTTGTATCCATGAATATTTGCTAGGCTTTCGATGCCATGCATCACATTGCCAAAGAAATTGATTTTAGCAGTCGGAATGAGAACGCCAATCGTGTGGGTTTTACCAGAGCGAAGCGATGATGCTACTTTGTTTGCCCTGTAATTTAGTTTTGTGGCTACTTCGTTTACCAGCCTCTTTGTCTCCTCACTAATATAACGATGGTTGCTCAATGCCCTTGAAACAGTTGAGGGGGTAATATCCAATTCCTTGGCAATACTTTTTATAGTAACTTCTTTTGCCATTTTATACTTTAATGGACATTCACGTTTTTTATACTGCAATATATGCAATCGTTTGCCTTCTGTTAACGAACGATAAGGCCATTTTTCCAAATACTTCGGGTTATGTGTAAATGCATAATATAAAAAACCGTGAAAACACGGTTTTTTTGGCTAAAGAAGTGAATAATTTTGCAGCCCAAAATACCTCATCCACATAAGAGCAACATTTGCCTATCCCTAATAACCTCAGTAACTTAGTTTCAAAAAATAGCCGAAACTTAAAATATGACCAGGCTCCGTTAAACCTTAGTTATTAAAAGGATGAACTGTCAATGCTTACTTGGTACCTTATTGGCAATTCAGGGAGAATGTTTCTACATTCTCCTCTTTTTTTTAAAGAAGTTCAGGAAAACTTTAATATAAAAACAAAAGCCCGTAAACCATTCCGTTTACAGGCTAAACTTATAATCTGGCGGAGGGAGAGGGATTCGAACCCCCGGACCTGTTACAGTCAACGGTTTTCAAGACCGCCTCGTTAAACCGCTCTGACATCCCTCCGGGTGCAAAATAAATGCGCCGAAGCATATCTTCCAAATAATTATAATTCTTTCTGATTAGGAAATATTGTAAATTAGTATTACACGATTGTTCACCAAAACTCGACAAATGAAAAATGTATCAGACATTCTTAGGCACAAAGGAAGCAGAGCGGCATCAATTACGGTTAGCCCAGACACAACAGTTCTTGATGCGCTAAAAATTATGGCGGAAAAAAACATCGGATCTATTATGATTATGAATGGTGAAGAATATCTCGGTATTATGACCGAAAGAGATTACTCACGAAAAGTTATTTTGAAAGGCAAATCATCTACCGACACAAAAGTTTCAGAGATAATGTCTGATGACCTTCCTCGTGTGACACCTTATGACACGGTTGATTTTTGCATGGAATTAATGTCAGATAAAAACATTCGGTATCTGCCTGTTTTTGATAATGCAAAATTGCTCGGCATTGTTTCTATTAATGATTTAGTGAAAGAAACTATTAGAACACACGAAGAAACGATAACACATTTGAAAGATTATTTACACTCGATGTAGAACAACAGTTCATGGTTCATAGTTCATAGCAGTTCTTGCATTCATGAGATCACGGCTATGAACTATGAACTATCAACTCAATTCATTTTCACCACTTCAAATGCTGATGCTTTTATATTTCCTAATTGATGCAGTTCATCATTATCCCATCTTTCATCAGGTGCGCCACTGAAATACATGTTGCTGCCAATGTCAGCAAGTATCAATCCATATTTTTTCATCGCAATTAAAATGACTTGAAGCCTTGTTGAATAACTGCTGATATCAAAATCATTTTTTAGTCTAATTTTTGCGCCGAATGGAAGTGAGTATGTGCCACCAGAACTATTCACTTTATGCGTTGCAGGTGAAATGTAGGCTGGCTTTACGTTTGAGCTGCTCAATGTAAAACGGATGGCATGATCGATTGTTCCTTTTAATACTTCTTCATATCGCACAAGTCCCGGGAAGATTGGCAAACCTGCTGCATCTGCTGAAGTCCAGCCATCAGTTCTTAACGCGTCTGATTTCAAATTAAAAATAGCACCTGAGGATGCTTCCCAATGATTTCCATTAACGCTTGCATTATACAGTTCATATAAAATATCATTGTCCTTATCAACTGCAATCACATGCGAATCCCCACTCCCATTACCTTCTATTGGCGCGTTAAATGGGATTACGTAAGGCCCCGCATCGCTTTCATCACCATAATTACCATCATAATCATTGGCGCGAAAAGTAACCGATGTTTTTGTTTGATTGCCACACACGACAACAAATGGAATTCCAATCGGCGAATTGTCCCAAAGCCCGCTACCGAAATCTGCTTTTAATGATGACGATGAAAAATTTGCGATGATATTGTCGCTGTTTGGATCAACAGGCTGCGAAGAAATATTTTGGTTCCATGAATTATCTGATGGAAAGATTTCTATGCTTTCTGCATCCGCAATAGTAGCTGTGCATGAATCATTTTTCGAAGGCGGAATATGTGAATCATTGATTGGAGAAGAATTCTTTTTGCAACAAACTATCAATATACAGCACACCAAAAAAATCCATCGATGGGAAAGAAAGGGCAATTTCATAGATACGAATTTGGCTAACAGAACGAAATAATTGTGCCAGAAAGACTGTATAAAAATATAGTCTTAAAAAGTTGCGAGTGCAAAAAATTTGATTAGCTCATGGCTAGTAGCTTATCGCTCAAAGCTTCCTAAACCCATGCCTTTCTCAAAAATCTCAACCAATTGCCATGCATAAAATTCTCAATATCGTGCTCTGAATAGCCTCTGTTGATTAATAAAGAAGGGATTGTTTGTATATCCGCAATCGTTTCAATATCATAAGGAGATTGCTCTTTTCCATATCCACCATCTAGATCAGAACCAATGCCAACATGCAATGTGTTTCCAGCAATCTGACAAATATGATCTACATGATCGACCAACTTTTCTAAATCGCAGTTCATATCTCGAGGAAGTGATTTACCACGAATCCAGTTCGGCACCATCATCCATGCATCCATCGGTGCACCAATTACTGCACCTCTTTCTATTAAAACTTTTATTTGCTCATCGCTGTACTGCCGATTGTGATCTACCAATGCCCTGCAATTATTATGGCTTGCCCAAACATGTCCATTGAAATTATCCATCGCTTGCCAAAATGCATCATCGCATAAATGTGTAGCATCTAAAATAATATTCAGTTCGTCCATCTTCTTCAAAAGCTCCACTCCATTTTTATTCATTGCGCCTGTTGCATCAGTTCCGTTGGCATATCTGCCAGGACCATAATGTGCAGGACCAAGTGCACGCAATCCATATTGATAAGCCCTTTCCAAATAATCGATGGTAATCATTGAATCTGCGCCTTCTAAACTTAATATGTATCCAATCTTTTTTTTCTGATTATCACTTCCATCATTCCAATACTTTAAATGCTTTTCTAAAGAGTCAAGATTTGTGATTTGAATCATCTCGCCTGCTTCTTCCATCGTTCTGTACCATGCAAGCTGCGCCTGTGTTTGCGCCCATGCCTGTTCCGGCGAATGCCAGCCAGGCAATGGGTTATCGGGCGCAACATATCTTGCAATTTGTGTCGCAACCACAATACCGATATTCCCTTTTCTTAATTCACGGAAACAAACTGTATTGTTTCCGCGATCAGCTTTATCAGTCATTCCTTTTTCTCTTTCCCTGATTTCGGTTATAGATGACCGTAAGTCGCGATTCCAATCAATCGCGTTCATGCTTAGGTCGAGATGTGCATCTATGGCGAACATAGTTTGTTGTTTGTAGTTTGTGGTTTGTGGTTAATTAATAGCTAATTTGAAGATGAGGGCTGCCAACTGGAAACCGAAAACTGATAACTGGAAACTACACACTGATCTTCCTATCTCTCGCTACCGTCTTCCATTCTCCATTAGCTATATTATCGTTCACCGTAATCGCTCTTTCATACAATGCAATCGTTGGACAAATATGAATGGGTAAACCATACAAAATATCCCCAACTTTATAATGATGCCCCGCACCGGCTTCAACTACTAAATGTTCTTCGCTTTGGCTTACGGCTTTCAGTTCTGGAGCATTCAAAAAATAGACTCTCTTGGTAATCTCATTTTCAGCGGCAACAGATTTATGACCAAGATCTAAACATAATTTTGTTTCCGATGGTAATGATATAACTCTTGAAATGACGAGCGCTGCGGTCAGGAAATTCTGTTCGGGACATAAATCAGTGTAGCCTTTATCCCAGTAAATAAAAGTACCTGGACTGCATTCAATATTTTCTCTTTTGCAATGAATAGAAAATGTGGGAGAGCCACCAGCAATGATAATCGGTTCATCAAAACCGTTATTAATAATTTCATTTTTCACCTTCAACACTTTCTCAAAACATTCATCGCATTTTTGTTTGCGTTCATTGAAATCAACATCACGTATATGTCCATCATAAGCATGAAGCCCGATTGGCTTAATACCTTTTAGTTTTGAACACTGAACATATAGTTCTGTAGCATGTTCCGGTGAAATGCCAGTTCTGTTTTGACCAACATTCAAATCAAGATATACAGGAACCACTAAATCATTTGCGGCAAATGCTTCTGACATTTCATTGGCAGCAGCAATATTATCAGTAAGACAAGAATATTTTGTTGCAGCATATTTTTTCATCACTGCAATAAAGCGCTGAAGCTTCGGACCAACTGGCTGATACGCGAGCAGTACATCTTGTGCTTTGCATATTCCCATCATCTCAGCTTCAGCAATTGTTGCGCATTTGAATTTGCTGATGCCTTCATCCATCATCAGCACAACCGCTTCTATGCACTTATTTGTTTTTACGTGTGGGCGTAACCGTTGCACATCACGAATCATTCCCACAGCAGTGTGAACATTCGCTTTCACCCTTTGCGGATAAATAACCAGCGCAGGAGAATCAACATCATTGATGTTCTCAATCAAATACCAATCGTGTGAGTGTTCGTTCATAAAAGAAATTTTAGGTGAAGGAGTAAAGTGGGAAGTGATAAGGGATAAGTGTTAGGTCGTAAGTCTTACCACTTATTACCGACCACTTACCACTAACAACTCATCACTTCTATACCAATTCAAACAATGCTTCAATCTCTACCGAAATATTATTTGGCAGAGACCCCATGCCCACAGCACTTCTTACGCCGACACCATTATCTTCTCCCCAAATTTTTGCGAAAAGCTCGCTGCATCCATTAATCACATAAGGATGCTTTTCAAATTCAGGAACAGCATTCACCATTCCCAATACTTTGATCACACGTTTTATTTTATCAAGAGAACCCAGCTCATGTTTTAGTGTTGCAAGAATAGTAAGCCCGACTTGCTGCGCAGCATTTTTCCCATCATCGGGATTCAATTCTTTACCCAATTTTCCTCTTATCAAGTTTTCATCTGGAAGACATGGGCCGTGTCCTGATACATAACAATGTTTGCCATCGATAAGTACCGGCTTGTAAACTCCTTTTGGCACGGGCGCTGGCGGCAATGTTAGCCCGAGATCGATTAAATTTTGTTCTGCTGACATAGTATTTGTTTTATAATATAGAATTTAAATTATGGAATACATCACAGTTTTAAAATCAAAATATTTTCACTTAACGTTTGAAACCAACAGATGCTTTTACATTTTCTCGTTACAATATAGCATTTAAAATGAGTGCTCCTCCCAATCCCATCACCGAAACAATTGTCTCCATTAATGACCATGACAAAAATGTTTCTTTTACTGTGATGTTGAAATATTCTTTGAACAGCCAAAAGCCGCCATCGTTCACATGAGAAAACATCAAGCTGCCTGCACCAACTGATAGCACCATCAAATTCGGATTAGCATGCGTGGATATGATAAGCGGAGCTATCATGCTAGCCGTTGTTAAACCCGCTACCGTAGCCGATCCTACACAAACACGGATAATCGCAGCAACAAGCCATCCCAAAATAAGCGGGCTCATCGATAGGCTTTGCAAATGTTCTGCAATGCCTTTGCTAACACCGCTGTCAATAAAAACTTGTTTTAATGCACCTGCTCCTGCAATGATCAAAAGAATCATAGCAATATCTTTCACAGAGTTACCATAATGTTCCATAATTTCTTTCATGCCCCTTCCCTGTCTCAAGCCTAATGTATATGTAGCAACAGCCAGTGAAACAAGCATCACAACATTCGGATTGCTGTAAAAAGAAATTATATCCAATAAATGTTGATTTCGGATATCCATAAACGTTATCAACGTAAAAAGAAGGATAAGCACAACCGGTAAAAGCGCTGTAAAAAAACTATTAAAAAATTTGGGCAATTTTTCATCAGGTATTTCTTCAGGAAGAAATGTTTGTAAAGGAGTTGACTTGATATTTTTTAAAGTCGTTGCAAAAACTGGCCCAGCGATAATAATTGTTGGGATAGCAATGATAATTCCATACAACAGTGTGAAACCCATATTCGCGTGAAACTGCGCAACCAATGCAACAGGCGCAGGATGCGGCGGTAAGAAACCATGCGTAACAGAAATTGCCGCCATCAACGGAATACCAATATAAACAGCGGGCAATTTGTATTTATATACAACAGAAAAAACCAAGGGCACCATCAGCACAAAACTAACATCAAAAAACATGGGGAGGCCAACAATGAAACCAGTGATCATTAAAGGCCATTGAATATATTTTTCGCCAAATATTTTTTTGAGCGATTCAGCAATCACTTGTGCAGCGCCACTTTCAGCCACCAATTTACCGAGCATAGCGCCGAGGCAAATAACAATCACCAATGAACCAAGGGTGTCACCAACACCTTGCTGAACGGAATGCACGATTTTATTTGGAGGAACGCCAAGCAACCAGCCTGCTAATAATGAAACAATCAAAAAAGCAAGAAATGAATTTATTTTTCCCCATGTAATGAGTAGCACCAACAGCACTATGCAAAACAAAACAACAAGGATTGTCATCGGGGAACAATAATGAAGATGAAATGAGTTGTCGAATTTAAGGAAATAAATTTATTGAAAGATTTTTCACGCTGAGGCGCGGAGGACGCAGGGAATACAGTACAAGAAACCCAGAGAATTAAATCTCATAAAGCCGCCGTTAATAAACCATCGCTCAATAGAATTACCACCAGTACAAGTGAGTGACACAACGATGCTGAACAGAAAACAAATACTCGTCCCAAAAAAAGCCAACCATTACAGCGTGCTTATCATCTCCACATCTTCCTCTTCCACTTGCTCGATGCTTGCGCGATCGGTAATAATTTGTCTACCGAAAGTGAAAACAGAAAAACTGGTGATGGCACAACAAGCCATGACGCCTGCCATTGGCAATGCGCTATGATTTTGCAGCATACTCACCAATGCTGAAGTGAAAGCACCTATTCCCATCTGAATGGCGCCCATCAATGCAGATGCAGATCCAGCGGTGTGACCGAAAGGAGCTAATGAAAGCGCAGATGAATTTGGGAACGTGAAACCCTGACAACATAAAAAAATAAAAATGAGAAATATGGTGCTGAATAATTCAGCCCATCCG
Organism: uncultured Bacteroidota bacterium; assembly: GCA_903927975.1. Classification (GTDB taxonomy): domain Bacteria; phylum Bacteroidota; class Bacteroidia; order Chitinophagales; family Chitinophagaceae; genus Puia. The sequence continues at coordinate 21,832 of CAIYPC010000174.1, forward strand.
AAAAGAGTGATCACAAAAAGGGTGATGCCTGTGATGCTCTGACAAAGCAATGCAACCCTAATAATTTGTTCGCTCTGATAATTTTTCAGCATCACGCTATTAAGCTGACTGGAACCAATAAGTCCCATTGCGATCAACGCAAATATCCATCCATATTGTTTCTCACTCACTTTAAAAAGTTCCATGAACACATAAGGCGAGCCAGCGATGTATGCATACAATCCTGATGCAGCAATTGCTCCCGTGAATGCGTAAGTGTAAAATTGCGGATGCTTTATTACGCCAATGAAATTGTTGAAAATTGGTTTTGGTTTCAAAGAAAAATTGGGATCTGGTTTTTTGCTTTCGGGCAACAAAAAATAAATGCCAAATAAAATAATAATCGCGATAATGATCAGCATCACAAAAACAAATCGCCATCCTAAAACTGCGGTAACATATCCACCCAATGTCGGCGCGATGATTGGCGACACTGCCACCACCAACATCAGCGATGAAAATATTTTCGCATTATCTTTTACTTCAAATAAATCCCTCACCATCGCTCTTGAAGCAACCATTCCAACGCATCCGCCGAGCGCTTGCAATAATCTTAGCAAGATCAATGCGTCAACAGAAGATGCGAACGCACAACCAACTGATGCAATGAGATAAGCGCATAAACCAATGTACAATGGTTTTTTTCTACCGAATCTTTCGAGCAACGGACCATATAATAATTGTCCTGCAGAAATGCCGATGAAAAAACTTGATAAAGAAAGCGTGACGTCTGCAACTGTTGTATGTAGTCCCTTAGCAATATCAGGAAATGCGGGCAAATACATGTCAATTGAAAATGGTCCGACAGCAGAAAGAAGACCGAGAATAAGAATGAGATAGAATTTGTTTTTTTTGTCGTTGCTCATAAGCAGCGCGAAGCTAAGATTTATTTGGAGGCGAAGTTGAGAGTTCAGAGTCGGGAGTTCAAAGTCACGATCATCGACTATGAACTCTCAACTCCGAACTCACAACTCAGCATAAGCCCCATACCATGCTGCGCCAATCAATGCCGTCTTATCATTTGTGATAATATAAATAGGAACTTGTTTCAATAAATTTTGCATGCGATCACAATCTAGATAATTTTTATAATAAATTCCCTGTTGCAGTAATGATGCGATTTTTGGAGGTATTCCACCACCAAGAAATAGACCACCAGTCGCTTTCATTTTTAAAACAAGATTAGAAGATTCGCGAGCGAGATAACGAATGAAATGTTCCATCGTTTCCGAACACACAGCATCTTTATTATTAACAGCAGCATGACTAATAACGGCAGATGGATCATCTTGTTTCAATGCATCGGTAAGCCATAAAGGCTCTTCGACATTTCTAATGCTGCGCAAGAATAAATAAATATCATGAATGCCAGGACCAGCAACTAATTTTTCCCAGCTCACAATTCCATATTTTTTTTGCAAGAAATGAAAGAGATCGATATCTAAATCTGTGCGTGGACAAAAATCGCAGTGACCGCCTTCGGTTGGAAAAGGATGATAATAATTTCCATCCCAATATAAACCTGCTTCGCCCAAACCTGTGCCCGGCGCAATGATGGCAATATTTCCTTTCACCGCTTTGTCTCCATCACACAATGAAATAAAATCATTTTGATTCAAGCCAGCCAAACCAAAAGCAGTTGCTTCCAGATCATTCAGCAAATGCACTTTATCAATCCCAATTTCTTTCTTAATGTCTTCAACATCTAATTCCCATGAGAGATTGGTAATCTCTGCAACACCTTTAGTAATCGGACCAGCAACCCCTGCACAAATTCTATCGGGCAGTGACAAATTATTTTCTGAAAGAAACAGTTTAATAATGTCTATTAATGATGGATATTTTGCAGAAGGATAACTTTTTTCAATCTGCATTTCTAAATTGTTTTTGCTCAATTTAAAAAATGCAAGGTTTGTTTTTGTTCCACCAACATCGCCTGCAAGAACGGTGAGTTCTTTATCGCCTGAGTGTTTTTTGTTCGTAAATGCAAATGGTATTTGCAATGCTTCATTCATATAGCAAGAATTTTTTTATAAAAATAGGTATTTACACAGAGGTACGCGGAGGTCTGCACAGAGAGCACAGAGGTATCTATTTAATCCCAGCTTGACTTGTGCGTCTACATAATTATTTAAACTGTGTTTACATTTATAAAGCCTCTGCGGTTCTCGGCGCAGACCTCTGTGGCTCTCTGTGTCCAATCAAAATTCGTCTTTCAATTTATTATATAACGAAGTGAATTTTTTGATGGTTTCTTTATAAACTTTATTATTCTTTTCATTCGGAAAAAATTTCTCTTCGATAATAAATGTTTTTGTAACCTCATCAAACTCTTTAATCATACCAACAGCTTTCATTCCAATGATTGCCGCACCAATTGCAGACGCATCTGAAACACTTAACACATTCACTTCTTTATTAAAAACATCTGCTATTATTTGAAGCCATGTTTTGGATTGAATAAAACCACCGCTTGCATAAATTTTTTTAATCGGTCCGATTGTTTCTTCCAATGAAACTCCAATTTGATACATTGAAAAAGAAATGCCTTCAATGATAGAACGCAAAAAATGTTTTTCCTGATGCTTTGGGCTGATACCAAAAAAAACTGCTTTCGCATTCGCATCCCAAATCGGCGCTCTTTCTCCAAACAGATAAGGCAAAAAAATAAGCCCATCGCAACCAGCATTAACATCATCGATCATTTTCATCTTCTCAGAAAAATTTTTTTCTTGTGAGGATGATTGAGAAAGAAAATTATTAATATACCATTGCACAACAACGGCACCATTATTCATTGCGCCGCCAGAAACATATAAATTTTTTGTAAGGATGTAATTAAATATTCTTTGCTGCGGATCGTGCTTCGGTTTTGAAGATGTCATTCGCAAGGCGCCGCTCGTACCAATTGTGAGAGAAGTTTCGCCGTCTTTAATTACGTTGCTTCCAAGATTCGCCAAACAACCATCGCTGCTACCAATAATAAACGGGATATTATCAATTTCAAATTCTTCTTTATATTTTTTTGTAAGAACAGTTTCAATATGAGTCGGCTCAACGGGTTCAGAAAGTTTTTCTGATGAAATGCCTGCAACCTTCAGAGATTGTTCGCTCCATGTATAATCATATATATCAAACATTCCAGTTGCAGAAGCAATGGAATAATCAATTTGATATTTACCAAAAAACTGATGCCATAGATATTCTTTGATACCAATAAATTTAGACGCTTTCGAAAAAATTTCTGGATCATTATTTTTCAGCCACAAAATTTTGCAAAGCGGCGACATCGCATGAATCGGCGTTCCGCATCTTTCATAAATCTGGTTTCCGATTTCTGTGTTTTTAAGTTTCGCTGCTTCACCTGCACTTCGCAAATCAGCCCAAGTCATAATGTTTGTAAGCGGTTCGCCACTTGAATCAACAGCCATGAAACTATGCATTGCACAACTAAAACTGATGCCGCTTATTTCAGATAATGGTTTTGTATCAATTAATATTTTTTTCAGAACGCTCACTACAGCGTTTAATATTTCTGATGCTTTTAATTCTTGATAGCCATTCTTTTCTGAAAACGTCTGATAGCCTGCATTTGCGGAGATAAGCACTTTGCCTTCTTTTGTGAAAGCAACGGCTTTTGTATTCGTCGTGCCAATATCAATTCCGATTATTGCCTGCATGAAATGAGAGATGAAAAACTAAAGTAGGAAATTATTTCGCATTGTAATCGTACACTATAAATCCCCATGGTTCTATATTAAAAGAAGAAGCGGTATTTATCTTTTCATGTGTTTTCATAAATACATTTAGCGGATTTCCTGCAAGGGAAGCATCTGATATTTTTATTGCTTGTTCTTTGGCAGAAAGATTTAGAACGACTAATATTTTATGTCCGCTTTTTTGTCGCACAAATGCGTAAACCGCATTTTCATCGCCAGCTTTTATTTTTTTGAATGATGCATCTGCGGAAAGTGCAGCGTTGCTTTTTCTTAAACCTGTAAGTGTTCTATAAAAAGAAGTCATGGCATAATTCTTCCATTCAATGGTATCTTTTATAAAAAATTTCAATCGCTTTTTGTTTGGCTCTTCCTGCCCGCTATAAATCAATGGCAAGCTATTTTTCATTGTGAAAGCCCAAACAGCAAATGCTTTATAACCTTCGTCAAATCTTTCAAACTCGGTTCCGTTCCAACTGTTCTCATCATGATTGGTTGTGAAATATAATCTGAAAGAATTTTTAGGATATACATGATCGTTATAATCAATCACTGAATCCAATTGTTTCAAGCTTGTTTTGCCTGAATATATGCCATAAGCGATGTTCATCACACTCCATGGATAAGTTTCATCGAAACCTGCTTCGTGCAAAGTGGGCTTCTCCCCTTCTGCCAGCATGAAAACATTCTTTATTTTATGCAATGCTGCAATAGCTTCTTTCCAAAAATCATCAGGCACATTCCATGCAACATCGCAACGAAAGCCGTCAATATCTGTTTTGGTAATCCACCATTTCATCGCATTGATCATACTATCGCGCAACTCGCGATTATCATAATTCAATTGTCGCGTATCACTCCAATCGAATGGTATCGCAGGATTGCCTAAACTATCTTTCTTATAAAAATCTGGATGACTTTTTATCCATGGGTTATCCGGTGCGGTATGGTTCGGCACCCAATCAGCAAGAACCTTAAAACCCATTGCATGTGCATGTTTCACTAATGCAATCCAATCTTTCATAGTACCGTAATCAGGGTTCACCTCATAATAATCTTTCACGGCATAATAACTACCCATTTCAGCTTCAGTTCCATTTCTTCCTTCTAAACCGATTGGCGTGATGGGCATAAACCATAATATTTCAACGCCCATTTTTTTTAATCTTGGCAATGATTTTTCAAATGCTTTGAAAGTGCCGGCAGTAGTGTATTGCCTGAGATTGACTTCATACATATTCGATTGATAGCTCCATGCGGGATGGCGAAAAGTATCAGTTGAATTGAAAGAGCGATTATTGTGTGCAAAAGAAAAAGAATATGAGAATGTGCTGAATAATAAAAAGAGGAAAGACAATTTATGCATGGCAAACATTTTCGGAAAGTTAGAAAAAATTTCTCGCAGAGGCGCTGAGCACGCCGAGATTAAAAATTGAGAATACAAAAACTATTCAATAATGAAACCAAAGCTCAATAGAATTGTTGCCGTACACGTGAGTGACACAACGATGTTTAATAGAATTCCTTAGTTCGTCTCAAACAATGAACGAATTATATCTACTCCTTCAACTTCTCAACTACTGTATCAACTTCTTCTTTTGTGTTGTGTGTACTAAAAGAAAAACGAATGGCGATTTGATTGGGGTTATTTTTTATTGCGCGGATTACGTGAGAGCCCTGATCAGCTCCGCTGGTGCAGGCACTTCCGCCTGATGCGCAGATATTATTAATATCAAGATTGAATAA
>CAIYPC010000175.1 GCA_903927975.1 uncultured Bacteroidota bacterium
ATTAATAAATACATGATGCTTTCAATATATTAATAGATTTGTTTAATCAATGATTCTTGATTTTTAAGAAATGATAATTGAAATTTCACATATACTAAAACGTTAGAGTTGTTGCGCTGAGCAAAGACTTTTCAGAATGCAATTTATTATTGAATTGCTATTGGAAAAATCTCTTAGAAACAAAAAATTTTATCGTTAATAGAACAGAATTTTTTGGCTTTTAATCTCAAATCTTTGCATGATTTTTTTCACGAAATCCATTTCTATCTAAAAAGTATAATACTTTCATTGTAAACAAAATAATTTTATCGTGTATGAATAATAGTTTAAAAATTTTGGTAGTTGGCTGTGGCAACATGGGTGCATCGCATGCTACGGCTTATCATAACATGGATGGTTTTAGTATTTGTGGTTTGGTGAGCACCGGCACAAGCAAAAATTTGCTGAATGAAAAACTGGGAGACCAATATCCTTTGTATGATGATTTTGAAAAAGCACTCGCAATCACACAGCCTGACGCGGTATGCATTTCTACTTATCCTGACACACATGAATCCTTTGCCATCAAAGCCTTTGAAAAAGAGTGTCACGTGTTTATTGAAAAACCATTAGCTGATTCTGTTGCTGGTTCGGAAAGAGTAGCTGCGGCTGCAAAAGCATCAGGTAAGAAATTAGTGATAGGATATATCCTTCGTCATCACCCATCCTGGCAACAATTTGTGCAAGTAGCACAACAAATGGGAAAGCCATTGGTGATGCGCATGAATCTTAACCAACAAAGTCAGGGTTACATGTGGGATGTTCATCGTAACCTGATGAAAAGCCTGAGCCCGATTGTTGATTGCGGAGTTCATTATATTGATGTGATGTGCCAGATGACGCGTTCAAAACCTGTGCAGGTAAATGCCATCGGTGCAAGGCTGACCAATGATATTCCCGAAGGCAATTATAATTATGGACAATTGCAGATACGATTTGAAGATGGATCTGTTGGATGGTATGAGGCTGGCTGGGGACCAATGATGAGCGAAACGGCTTTTTTTGTGAAAGATGTTATTGGTCCAAAAGGATCCGTTTCTATTGTAGCGAAAGACGCGGGAGGAAAAGGAAAATCAGATTCGGTGGAAGCACATACAAAAACAGAAAGTATCCGCATACATCATGCAGACATTGATGATAAGAACAAATTTACAAAGCCAGATGAATGGCTAAATCTTACAGACGAACCCAGCCATCAGGGACTGTGCGACAGGGAACAATCGTATTTCTTAAATGCAATTAAAAATGATGTTGATCTTACTGATCATGTGCAAGATGCAATCAACAGTTTGCGCATTGCGTTTGCTTGTGATGAGTCAGTGCGAAGCGGAAAGCCTGTGATGCTTTGATGTTTTCAGTGAATAGGCCTTATAAGTCAGTGGGATAATTGTAGGATTTACTCGCTTCAGGCAATGTTATTGATACTTAACTTCAGTATTTCATCAGAAATGGGCGGTATATTTGTGTTTTTAAAATAATGACAGAAGTTCACTTGTTGTAGAATCTCATCAAATACCAATTAACCATTCAAGTTCCAATTAGGATGCTATGAAATCTAAGATGCTTATAGGGATAGTGGACGATCACCCGATTTTTGTAGAGTCGCTTGCCTTACTCATTGATAGTTTTTCATCATTCCACGCCTCTATAACGGCGCTTTGTGGCGAGGCTATGCTGGGAGCGCTTGCAGAGGCAACGACTTTGCCTGATATCATGCTGATAGATGTACGTATGAAAGGTATGGGTGGAAATTATTCTCAATGAGATCACCTGATTATCATTGATCAGGAGCATGCGATTATTATCCAAGCTGACCCCCTAATTATTACAAAGCCGATCATG
>CAIYPC010000176.1 GCA_903927975.1 uncultured Bacteroidota bacterium
AGTGCTGTTATTGAAAACTGTTTTCAAACAGAATTCATAAATGTCTTCGGGCTTTGCTAATTCGCCGAACAGATATTCCAACTTTCCAAAATAATCATCCTTGAAAAGTGCATCGTCTGTTCGTTGCTTCAATACTTTTATCCAGTACTGATATTTTGCTCTTTTCTGCAAAAAGTCATTCAGAAAGTCAAGCACAATCTTCACATCCGAAATCACATCGGTGTTTTCACTCTGCTGTGCCTGACTAAGTGAGCCGCTTTTTGGCTTTGGTTCAACTGAACTTCCAACAAAAATCAACAACGGATTTTCTATTTCAAATGGCATCAACTCATCATGATGTTTTGCGAAATATATTTTCTGTTGAGTAAACAACAATAAATTCTGTAACAAATATTGCCGTTTCTTTTCTTCGTTGTTGTCTAAAATTTCTGAATCGTTCAGGTTGTGAATCCAGTAATCCTTTCCGTAACCATCTTCATAAAAATGTCCGTAGCTGTAATCAAACACAATGGCTTTGGCGTATTCAATAAGTAAACCTTCATCACTTAATTGTCCAAAGGTTGCACTGTATTCAAATGCAAAACCTTCACTGCTCAAAGTGCTTCTTATATCTCTCCATGCACTGTCCTCACTCTTGTTTCCTTTATGTCCTTCGTCAACAAAAATTGCGTTGTTGCGGTCAAACTCTGTAAGCGGAATTGTTACACCTTGTCCTGTAGAGAACTCACGGATTTTATGAATGTCAATCACTTTCACATTTGCACTTTCCTTGTCTTCCCAATAAAGGTTTGCCGGAATGCCACTGTCTTCCAAATCTTTTAAATGCTGGTCACTCAGGTCTTCACTCGGAGTAAGCAGAATTAAATTTTTAAAAAGTGTTGCTGATGCTTTTGCATAATACTGGTATTGCAAAATGTTAATGTGCAGAATAAATGTTTTGCCTGAACCTGTTGCATTCCAATACGCCAACTTGTTTAATTCTTCATTGGTAAAAAATGAAAGCGATTTTATCTCAGGCTTGGCAGATGCAGTTATGAATTCATTCAGTTCGTCTTTCAAGTTATGCTTGTTGCTAAAAAAACGATGCAGATAATATTCGGTAAACACAAGAGAAAAATACTGGTAGTATTTTAAGCGAATGGCTGTTTGCTTGCCTCGGTTTATTTGCTGCAAGTGTGCAATGAGGTTGCTGTCGTATTGTTTTAAATCGTCTGTAGGGAAAGTTACGGACGAAGAAAGGTTGAGATAGAAAATAGAATTGTCAGCCGTGTTGCTGTCAAACTCTTTCAAACTGTATTGATGCTGCAACTCTTTGAATTCTCTAAAACCAAACCTGCTCAACAAGAACTCAAAAAGAGCCAACTGCTTATTTAATTGCGGTGTTACTTTTTTTGCCATGATATTACAATACAGGTTCGTTCATTAAGCGTATAAATTCGGGTTCAATAGAGTGTGCCGAAAAAGCATTGTCGCCATTGCAGAAAACAAAAGCCGTTTTGCTATACCAATCTTGTTTAGTGATAAATTCTTTTTCTGTTTTCAAATTAATTTTGTCTTCGTCAAAGTTTCGCCAAATGATTATGTATTGCTGCAAACCTTTTTTGCCAAACACTATGCGGTATTCCAGTCCGTTGTTTTCTGCCAACACATAACGCTGAATATCTATTCCCAAAAGAAAATTGAAAGTTGTTACTAAATCGATTACCGTGTCCTCCTTCGGTTCGTTCTGCTGCACAATTTTCATTGTATAGTTAAAGGGCTTTGTGAATTTCTCTAAGTTGATTAAGCTGTCGCTACCTTTTGTGCCGTGCAATAATTGATAACGAATGTTATCAATAAAACTTAGCTGCGGTGCAGTAGTGTGTATCTCGATATTGTTGAGTGAATCTTCGTATTGTTCAAGTTTGATATATTGGAAAATTCCTCCACCAGCCCAATTCTGTGCTTTGGAAATGCCTGTTTGCTCACCATTCAAAACATTTATCAAACGTCTTTTAGTTAGTTCTTCAAAATATCTTCCCATCTCAATTCCTATCCACTTAATTCCTAGTTTATGTGAAACTGACGGTGTTGTTCCGCTACCTGAAAAGAAATCCAATGTAAAGTCGTTTCTATTATCTACAATACTTTCAATAACTCGTTTCAAAAGCCGTTCTGGCTTTTTTCCATTCTTTAGTTTTACATTTCCTTCATTGGCAATTCCTGCCCATGATATGTCATTCCAAAAGTCAGTAAGTAACTCTGTTGGAGTTTCAATTCCATCTATTGTCCGAACTTTATTTGAATAAAATGAAAGTAGTCCTCCCTTATATGCGTATGAACTTTCGCCACTTTCCTTTTTGTATTCGTAAACTTTATCATCATCCTTTGACTTTTTTAATAATGCTTTCAAGTCATCGGTTGGTTTCTGAGGGTCACGGATACTTACTATGCGATTTTTATTCTCAAGAGCATAAACAGCAATTAGATTATCTCTAATTATTTTCCAGTATTCCCCCCACTTATCTTTTGCCTCTTTGTTATTAGTAATTCCGTTCTCTTTATAAATAGCATCAATGATTGAGATGAATTTCCAACCTGAACAATTGTCTGCTATATTCTCTATTACCAAGCCATAATTTGAATCATACTCAACTGGTGTAAATGATTTTCTAAATTCAAAATCACCTCTTGATTTAACACTGAATAAAATGTATTCTGTAACATCAATTGGTCCTGGGTTTACGGTTTTGAATCCTGCTGGCGATGCAGTTTTAACAGATATTAATTGAACGAAATTTTCTGTACCAAATGCTTTCTCTTGAAGCTGTTTCAAGTTTGCTACTTCTTTGTAGTCAATGTGAGAATAAATGCCTGCATTTTTTGACATAAGATTCTTTGACAATTTCAATCTGTCTATCATCATGCACATCCATGATGAATGTTGCATACTGTCTTTGTAAAGAAAATCCCCATCACCAGTATTGAAAGGCGGGTCAATATAAACTGAACGAATTTTGCCTTTGTATTTCGTTTGAATCAAAGAAAGTCCTTGCCAATTCTCCGAATTTATCAGCAAGCCATCTGTGTTTTCATCTAAGTTGTCAATGGCTGCAATCAGTTTCCATTTTAAGTTGTCAGAAATATTTTTTGTATCAAGCACCAATTTGTTGTTGTCAGTCAAATATTTTTTTACTGTTGTAAAAGTTGTTTCTTCTTTCTTCTTGCCTTTCGCTTTTGCAGTGTCAGCTTCTAATTCGTTGCCACTAATAAATTTCAAGTCTGTCCAATCTGCAATTTGTTTTTTGTCCGAGTCGGTAAGTATGTAGTCTATCACTTCCTCATACACACTGGATGGTATTCGGTCAAGTGTCATGCAGTAATTACTTTCAATGACAAATTTCTTTTTCTCAAACAATCGTTTTTGAAATTCTTCCAGCTCACTTATAAAATCAATTACAACAAGTGCAATATCTCTGATGGCAGATGCTTTCAGCACATTGTTTTTTATGGCTTCCTGCACTTCCTGTTCTTTCCAGTCGGCATCTAAAAAAGCAATACTCAAAACATCGCTTTTCAAAAAGGTGTCAAGTTCTCGGCGCAAAAAATCTCTCAGATTTTTATGAATGAAATAATCAAATTTGTTTACGGTGGTGTAGCGTTCCAAATGATATTGAAACAAAGCAATGGCTTCTCCTTTGCTGTTATTTTTTGTTTTGCTCAACAGCAATATCAATTCAGTATCATTTATTTTTTTTGCAGCATCGTTCACCATTGCTGCCAACTTTTGGTTAATGCCTTTGCTTTCGGTTTTTACACTTTGCTTGTCTCCCCACAATTTCTTTTCTTCTGCCGTTGGCACTCGATAATGAAACTTCACAAGTAGTTTGCGTTCTTCTGCAACCCATTCAAACGGCTCTGCAACTGGCACAAATAATCTTCCTTTCTCTTCCTTGTTGTTGTTCATTGCAACCTCTGCATCTAATATTCTGAATTCAATTTGTGTGAAGGTTGCGGCGTTAGCAGTTTGGTTGTTGAATAAATAATTTTTGAAGTTGTCGCCTGTCTTTATGTAATACTGGTCGTAGTTTGCCCAATACAATTTCACTTCCTCACCCTCGTAAGGAATCATGTAATTATTTTTTCCGGCTCTTGGTTTACTTATGAAATCACCGCCTTCATAATAGCGTTCAAAGAATCTGTAGAGTTCGTTGTAAATAGATTTCTCGGTATCTTCCGAAACACGAAGATTATCTAATTTGTCTTTTGCGGCTTTGAATTTGTTGAATGGTTCAAGGAACAAAGGTAATTGTCCATATTGCGTTACCTTAGTTTCAAGGTCACCTTCTTGCTCAAAGTTTATTTTAAAATCTTTTTCAAGTTTAGTTTTTGCTTCTTCCAGTTCAGCTTTTACATCACCGCTTTGTCTGTC
>CAIYPC010000177.1 GCA_903927975.1 uncultured Bacteroidota bacterium
AAACAATTGGGCAAACCTGTGAATGAAATTTCTTTTGATCCACGGCGATGGTTATCCTGAAAAAACAAAGAATAAAAATGAACACATCGCTTTAATCGGCTTATGATCTGTTCTTCAGTTTCTGGTTGCATTGGTTTGATGCGCCAAAGATTATTAGATGGATAAAAAGGGTCATCCTCTGGTTTTTTTTGTGCAAGACCATCAGAAATGAAAGTTACATCAACATCATCGTCATTTATCTTCTCTGTGAAAACCATCTCCTGTAGCAATATTTCCTTAATGAAATATTTTTCATTTGTGCCATCTGAAAAGTTGAGCGACAATTCACGCTTTTCCTTATTGATTTTCCATTTGCCGATACGCATTTTGCAACGTGCATTTTCTGTTGCACTGAAATCGTTATATAAAGCCAACTCAGGGTATTTGCGTTTGTCTTCTGTAGAATCCCACAAAAGATAGTTCCAGTATTTCTGGGTCACATCATCCATTTTCCATAACTGACAAAGTGTTTGCTGAAGCGGTGCAGATCTCATTGATTTTAGAGAAAGAATGGAACTATCTATTTCAATGTCTTCGAGTGCTGACACTGTAACTGAATCTATTTTTGCTGTTTGTTTGCGATGCCTTGTCCTTTTGTTATCACATGCAGTCAATATGAGCGGAACAACAAAGCATATAAGCAGGTATTTTTTCATAATAAGCTATAATCGCGGCTTGTGCTAAAATTAATTAGAGCAAATAAACATAATTTCCCTGTTATTGCGTTTTTTGATTGAGCTCAAATCTTTTAATTTCGGTCAGCGTAAACAAATCTCATTGAAAGCCTTTAAAACTATTTTACTGCTTTTGTCTTTCTCTCTTTTTCAGCCATTGCTGGCACAAAAAAAAGCGGCGTTTATTAGTGGAAAAGTGTTGGGCGAAAATGAATCTCAGCTTGCTAAAGTTTCTATTATTATTTTAGGCAGACAAACAGGAATTGCCACTTCTGATTCGGGAACGTTTCGAATGAAAGTGCCTGCCGAAAAGGCTTTTGCATTGGTATTTTCTTATGCCGGTTACAGAACTGAACAACGAAATTTTTTACTGAATGAAAATGAAGAAGAACAGATTGTGGTGCGACTTGAAAAAAATGAACAACAATTGAGAGAAGTGGTTGTGAGTGATCAGCGTGATAGGAAGGAAGCTGGGCTGATAAAAATAAATCCAAAAGATGCCATCAACATTCCTGCGCCAATTGGCGGCATAGAAAGCCTGATAAAGATTTTTGTAGGATCGAACAATGAGCTCACTTCACAATATTCAGTTCGTGGTGGCAATTATGATGAGAACCTGATGTACGTGAACGATTTTGAAGTGTTCAGACCTTATCTTGTAAATAATGCTCAACAGGAAGGACTCAGTTTTATCAATCCTGAATTAACGAAAAATGTAAGTTTTTATAATGGTGGCTTTCAGGCGAAGTATGGAGATAAGATGTCTTCCGTGCTCGACATTCAATATAGAAAGCCAAAACAATTTGGAGGCTCGGCATATATTGGATTGCTTGAACAAGGCTTGCATTTGGAAGGGACAGCTGCGAAAGATAAATTCACCTATCTGATTGGCATCCGAAATAAAACCAACTCAAGCTTGTTGGGGAGCCAAGAAACACATGGCACTTATTCGCCTTCTTCGTCAGATGTTCAGGCACTCTTTACCTATCAAATCAATAATAAAAATCTATTGGAGTTGATGGGCACATTTTCTCAAACGAGGTTCAATCTCATTCCACAATCATCTCAACTTACATCTTCTGTCTTCTCTCCTTTCTTAACGGTTAACCTTGGTCTTGATATTGATTTTAGTGGCGAAGAAAAAGACAGCTATCAAACAAATATGATTGGCTTTTCATTCACACAACAAATAAAAAAGAATCTACGATTGAAGTGGATGGCATCGAGATTTGAGGATAAAGAAAATGAATCGTACGATATCATTGGTTCTTATCTTTTTGGTGAACGAGATTTTGACAAAAGCAGCCCAACATTTGGATTGATCACAAATCCACTTGGAGCTGGCGTATATCAAAATTTTGCAAGAGACCGGTTAGGCATCACCGTTTGGAATGCAACGCATAGAGGTTATTGGGACATTGGAAAACATTTTGTTCAATGGGGCGTAAGTGGCGAAATACAAACCGTGAACGATAAGCTTCACGAATGGCAATATCAGGATTCGGCAGGTTACTCACTGCCATATACACCCGGAACAGTGAACCCGAGCAATTATGTGAATGCAAATGATGCTGTTAATATCACACGTTTAACCGGTTTTGTACAGGATAATATTGTGTTCAACAAATCAAATGATTTTACATTGCAGGCGGGCGCGAGATATAATTATAATACCCTCAACAATCAATTTTTAGTTTCACCGCGCATTGGTTTTTCTTGGAAACCAAAGAATGCTAAGAAAGATATTGTTTACAAAGGCGCATTAGGCATTTATGATCAGCCACCTTTCTATCGTGAGATGGTAAGACCAGATGGCACGCTCAATACAGATTTAAAAGCGCAAAGAAGCTGGCAGGCATCTGGCGGATTTGATTATAATTTTAAGCTTAATGATCGACCGTTTAGAATTGCAACAGAAGCCTATTATAAAGGCATGACTGACGTTGTTCCTTACGACATCAGCAATGTACACATTCAATATTTTGGGGAGAATGATGCCAAAGCTTATGCGGCAGGAATTGAAACGAGATTATTTGGTGAGCTTGTGAAAGATGCAGAAAGCTGGATCAGTATTGGCTTTATGCGCACAAGAGAAAAAATAAACAACGCATTTTATTATAACTATACATTAGATTCATTGAACCATCCTATTGATAGCACTAAAGTAAATCAAGGATGGGTGCGCCGGCCAACTGATAGATTGTTTACACTTGGCATGTTCATTCAGGATTATCTTGCCACCAATAAAAATTTCAAATTCTATATGAGTTTATTATATGGAAGCAACATGCCTTATAATATTCCAGGTAGCGTAAAATATAGAAACGCATTGATCATCCCCGCATATATAAGAGTTGATGTTGGTTTCAGCGCTTTGTTGTTGGATGGAGAAAAAAATAATCGCCGGAGCCACAGCCCATTCAGAAATTTTGAAAACATTTGGGCAACACTTGAAGTATTTAATTTGATTGATAGGGATAATACAATCTCTTATATGCTCATCAAAGATTTTTCCAACACTACTTATGCAATTCCTCAGCGCCTCACACCACGATTGCTGAATTTAAAACTCGTTGCGAGATTCTAAAATCCATTGTTCCAAAATAGATTGTCCTTTTTCCCGCATAGGGAGTGATTTTCATTTTGCAAGCCTGCAAATAGCTGATAATCAGGCTGACAATTTGTGGCAAGCAATTCGCAAATACTAATGCGAAACCAACGAACAAAGGTTGGCCTCAAAAAAAAGAAACACACGAAATAAAAATATTACGGACGGTCATCAGGAACATTGGAGCCCTCGGGGCTCCTTTCCATTTTATATATGTCCTAAAATCTTCATCAAAAATATTTTTAGAGATTTTCATTTTCAGCAAAGCTTTATTTCCACCTTAGAAAATCATTTGCAAAATTCAATCACAACATCAAATAATATTTTCTCTTTTGATTTTATTTTCTTCCAACATTGAAAGAGCATATTCCACTTGCGGGAGACAATTTTTTAAGACAAAAATGCAAGCAGTTGATTTTTAGTAGAATAATTTATGGCAGGCAATTAGCAATATATAATGCGAAACCAACGA
>CAIYPC010000178.1 GCA_903927975.1 uncultured Bacteroidota bacterium
ATAATGAAAAAATTGAAGGTTTTACCTACTCAGTTGTCAGTCCTGACGACATTGAAAATGCTTCATAAATTTTGAGAAAATATGTTTGACAATCTTTTAACAACCGAACAACGCGAGGGAAGGGCTCACGCTATTTTCGATTTGGCAATTGGATATCCAGTACTGCCTGTTCAGGAATATATTGAAGAACACTTATCATTATGGGTACGTCAATCATTATCCAGAAGTTCCCTTGCTCAAACTGGTCCATGGCGCGGAGCTGAGCCCTCAGTTCTCTTAAACGACGCAATATCTAAGATCATTGACATTCCTGAGGAATTCCGCAGGTTCATCGAAGTTACTTTTAGTGGTTCAATAGCAGTTCAGAGGTCTGTAGTTGCAACGCAGCGAATTGCTAAAGATCGTGGTTTTAATAAAGTCAAATACATCCTCCTCGAGCCTTGTGTTGACTTCTATCGCTCAATTCTTTCTGAACTTTCAGTCGATTACGTATCAATCTCTAGAACCACATCGGATGGAGAATCAGATTGGGTCAGCCTCATCTTTGAAGAACTCAAAAAGATTTCATCACAAGATGGTGTTATGCCTGTCCTGATGCTTGATTCGCCTAGTAATCCTGAGGGGATAATCGCAAGCACAGATCAAATGAATTCTGTAATGAATCGACTGAACGAACACAAGGGGCTCTTGTTGGCGGATCACTGCTTTGCCGTGGCGGGAGTTCATGACCCTAAGAAAACAACCTTTGCCTTTTCTGGCCCATCGCCGAGATGTGAATGGATCTCAATTTGGGACACGGGCAAGACGTTTGATTTGAACGGTGACAAAATCGGAGTTTTAATTTCCTCGTCCGAATATGTTCATAATTTCGTACTTAGTGCGCTGGAAACTATCCAGGTAACCCCTGCGGGCAGGGATCTACTCTTTTTCTCACAGTTTTTGAGTCACCCAATTGCTGATGAACTTATAAATGTCTTAAACGTTGAGAGCACGAAAAACTGTAATTTTCTAGAAAAAATAACATCGGAAAGTAACTTTGTGAAACCAGCGGGTGGGACATTCGCAATGCTGACCCTCGAGGACAGCTCTCTATCAAGTATTGAAACTAGGCGAATACTTCTTTCTCGAGGGTTAGCTGTAGCTTCTGGAGCGTCTTTTAGAACTGATCGACGAGATGATCCGAAATTTATCCGTATCTCGTTTGCAAGGCCACACGAAGTATTTGTTGAAGCGTCTTCCCGTCTTTTTCCTATTCCTCAATAAAAATTGTTTGAGGCACAGCCCAGTTTTTATTTATCAGAATTGGTTCATGATTGACAGTTTTTTTGACACCTTCAAGATGGCCCATTAGTAATTGCCATGTATTTTTAGCTATTTTCTCAATTCCAACATCGACTGTTGCCAATAAATACTTTTCGTCATTTTTACGCAAAATTGACTTTGCTTCCTCAATGCCGTCGTAACCAATAATCTGTGGAAACTCTTCTGAGTTGTTTAATTTTGTATCAACCTTTTCTTCGCCTAGCTGACGTAGAGCTTCTCGACAACCAAGTGCCATGTCATCATTTGCACAGAAAATAATGTCAGGTAATTTTGTCTGCGTATTGTTTATCTGCGTATTGTTTAATCGACTTACTTCTCGACGAATACTTGAAATTGCATCGTATGTGTGCCGACGTGCCTTTTCTCTGCTGAACTCAAGTTGTTCTGATTTGTAAATTATTGCTGCAGGGTACTGCTTTCGTATTTCCTTCTCGAAGATTTCGTGTCTCTGATTTTTCATAAACGGGAACTCGCGTCCTACTAAAATCCATACAAGTGGTCGTTCAGAATTTTTTGTTCCTTCAGAGGAGTAAGTCTTCATTAAATGCTTGATGGCAGCTTGTGATGCAAGTTGTCCACCTAAGTTTTCATCTCCACCTATTGATTCGATGCCTTCACCAAGCGAACTTACATTTTCTGGAAGGGCATCAGCGAGAATTACGGGTCTTTTCCTATGTCCTTTTAAATCTTCTTCAAAGTCAATTTCAGGATCCGGAATTAGAATGATTGCTGAATGATTTATTTTCTTTAACGAATCAACTTGTTGTTTAGCTTTTCCCGATTCAGCAATCCATGGGAAAATAACGTATTTGTATTTAGAGTGTCTACTTTGAATTGCCGCTTCTTTAACTAAAAGTTCAAAGTAACGGTCATAAAAAGTGATGCCCTTTGTGCCTGCTGAAACAAAAGCAATGTAGCGGATTCGTGATGCTCTTAGAATTCCATATACAAATAGTGCAGTAACAACTGTTATTCCAACTACTAATAAGGAAATTGCAAGTCTTCTGTTTGAATTAAAGATAGATGTAATAAAAATTGTAAGAATTACACTAAATACACATGTAGAAAAGTTAATGAATGAAGTTTTAACTAATTTATTTTGTACTATTCGGTCAGTAGAAGAAACTCTCATTTTGCCCCCTTGGCATCAATGAGTAAATGCTTTCATTTATTCTATGCATAGTCAAATCAGATCATTTTTACGCACTCATCAATAAGTTTTCACGTATTAACTAATTATCAATAAAGAATCCATACGGTATTTCGCTCTCACGAATTCTCTTCTCTAAACCTTCTCCCTGAACAGGTTTCCAGTCTCGTTCGATTATTTCGAGAAGATCATCTCCATCAGCTCCTCCGAGTAGGGTAATGAGCTCTGACACATGTAAAGCTTTCACCGTAAATTCCCAGATATACTCAAATCGGTCGCCGTCAGCATTTTTCGGCCCTCTGTCGCAGCCATAGATCGTAAAGTCACCATTATCTTCAAGAATTGCCTGCAGTTTTAGTCGGATGTTTCC
>CAIYPC010000179.1 GCA_903927975.1 uncultured Bacteroidota bacterium
AACAATATATGCCATATGGAAAAATGAATCTGGATCAGGGGCAGGAGCACAAGACCAAAATATCACTATAAAACTCACCCCTGAAATTGTTCTAAAAATATGCAAACGAATCTCAGATGAAGATGTTTCATTTATGGGGTTTAGTCCAATATGGTCTCGCCCTGATTGGATGATTTGTCAAGTTATGGCAGTCCCACCACCTGCAGTTAGACCATCTGTAAAACATGATGCACAACAAAGGTCAGAAGATGATCTAAGTCATATTTTGGTTAATATTATCAAAACAAATAAAACGTTGCAAGAAAAAATTCAAAACAATGCAGCTGCAAATGTAATTGACGACTGGGCTACTGTTTTACAATATTATGTTGCTACACAAGTAGATAATAAAATTCCAGGTGTTGCCTCTGTTGCCCAACGTTCTGGTCGTCCTCTCAAGTCTATAAAAGATAGATTGAATGGAAAGGGTGGACGTATGAGAGGAAATCTAATGGCAAAACGTGTTGACTTTAGTGCTCGTTCTGTTATTACGGCGGATCCAAATATTTCAATCAGAGAACTAGGTATTCCGATGAAAATCGCTAAAAATATTACAAAACCTGTTATAGTTAATAAAGCAAATCGCGCATTTCTAACAAAACTTGTACAAAATGGTCCTGATATTCATCCTGGTGCAAAAATTCTAGAAAAGAAAAATGGTGATTCAATTACATTAAGATATGTTGATAAAAAATCCATTATTTTAGAAGATGGTGATATTGTACATCGCCACATGATGGACGGAGATCCAATTTTGTTCAACAGACAACCAACTCTTCACAGAATGTCCATGATGTGTCATATTGCAAAAATTATGAAAATTGGTGACACATTTAGAATGAATGTTGCAGATACAAAACCATATAATGCAGATTTTGATGGTGATGAAATGAATCTTCATATGCCTCAAGATACCGAATCAGATGCAGAATTAAAAAATCTAGCAGCTGTTCCTTATCAAATTATTAGTCCTGCAAATAATGCATCTATTATTGGAATTTTCCAAGATTCTTTACTTGGATGTTATCGTTTCACTAGAGAAAATATCCGATTCACGTGCAGAGAAGCAATGAATTTATTGATGATGTTTCCACGCGTTAATGAAAGTTTGTTTCTAGAAAGAGGTGGGTCAGAAAATGATAAACCTATTACTAGTTTTGAAATATTGTCGCAAATTCTACCACCTATTTCACTAAAATATAGTACAAAATTATTTAATGACAGTGAAGATAAGAGCAAATCCAATAATGTACTTGAAATTGTAAATGGGCAATATATTCGCGGTCAAATGGAAAAAGGTGTCCTAGGTTCAGGAACTAAAGGATTGATTCACAGAGTATGCAATGATTATGGAAATATGGCATCTGCTAATTTTATTGATGATTTGCAAAATATTGTTACAGAGTATTTAAAAACCAGTTCATTTAGTGTTGGTATTTCTGATTTGTTGTCGGATGAAAAAACAAATCATGAAATTATTGCAGTTATTGATAAAAAAAAGAATGATG
>CAIYPC010000180.1 GCA_903927975.1 uncultured Bacteroidota bacterium
CTCGGCGCATATTGTAGCAATGGATTTCAATCCGTTGGAAGCTTGAGGAATAAGATGCCTGATCGATCTAAAGAAATCCGCAATCTCAAATCCGCAATCCGAAATATCTCGCTGCCTGATCTAAAGAAATCTAAAATTCCTGAACTCGATTTTTTTAGAATTAAACAATTGTTTACTTTTGGACCGAAAAACGAAATTGGTCGAAAGGTTATGGAAGCAATTATCAGCAAAGACGATGTGGTTCTCAAAGAAATTATTAATGGCGCAAGGCTCCTTTTTGAAAAATTTGGGCTGAAGAAAACGACCATGGAAGATATTGCCAAAGAAGTAGGAAAAGGCAAAAGCTCGTTATATTATTACTTCCCCAGCAAATACGAAATTTTTGAAGCCGTTGTTGATCAGGAGATGAGCGAACTTTTTTCATTAGCTCAAAGAGCTGTTGATAAAGCCCCCTCTGCAAAGGAAAAACTGAAAGCATATACCAAAGTAAGATTATCAAAGCTCAATAAGCTTGGCAACCTTTCTCAGGTTGTAAAGAATGATCTGATGGATAACATGAGTGTGGTGATGAATATAAAAAGAAGGCATGAGATTCAGCAGGTGAACATGATAAAAAAAATTATTTCAGAAGGAGTGGAGCGTGGCGAATTTAAAAAGATCGATCATGAAGATATTGGGCTTTTAGCGTTTTTATTTGCTGCAACATTTAGAGGAATCGCAATGCCTTTATGCACACAAACATTTCCCGATCTCACATTGAAATCTGATGATGTGGTTGAGATGTTGGTAGAAGGCATCGCACGATAGGCAAAGTGCGTAGTAGAAGTAATAATTAGTTATGATATCGTTGCACAAGATCATTTGCTCATGTTTTGGCATCGGCTATATAAAAGGTGGCGGAACAATTGCAGCGCTTGCTTGTTGCATAATCTGGTACAGCATTTTAAAAGACAATAGCAATATTTTTATAACGATTGTTGCCACATTATTAATAACTGTCATTGGAATTTGGTCTGCGGGAAAAGTGGAAACGGTTTGGGGGGAGGACAGCAGTAAAGTGGTAATTGATGAGGCAGCAGGAATGTGCGTTAGCTTATTGTTTTTGCCAGTTCAATTGAAATATATCATAACGGCACTGGTACTGTTCCGTTTTTTTGATATAGTTAAACCTCTTTACATCCGAAATTTAGAAAAGCTGCCACGTGGGTGGGGCGTAATGGCGGATGATTTGCTTTCCGGGATTTACAGCAATCTTATTCTACAAGTAATTGTATTAAGCAATCTATTTTGAAATGCTAACATTTTTAAAAGCACAGACAGCATCAATAATAGCAACAACGGTTGATTTTTCTATTACCATTATTTTGGTAGAAATTTTTGGCTTTGAAAAAGTGATTGCAGCTGTATGTGGCACAATTGCCGGGGCGATAACCCATTTTTTAATCAGCCGTCATTGGGTGTTTGAGGCTACTGATGGAAGAATGCGATCACAGGCATTAAAATATTTTCTGGTGTGGATCGTCTATCTGTTGATCACTACATCAGGTTTTTATTTTATGAACAGTTATTTAAAAGTCAACTATATAATATCGAAAATGTTTGTGGCAGTAATAATGAGCGTTGGTTATAATTATTTTCTGCACAAAAAATTTGTTTTCAAATAAGGGAAGATATGTTTAAAAAAGAATGGTTTTTGCGTAAATGGATGGTTTTTGTTTTTATTGCAGGCTCATTGTCCCAATCATATTTTTGTGTGAAATTTGCCTGAGCATATGGATCATAAGAAATATTCGCTATTTCCTGCTCGAGCTTTAAAAGATCTTTTTTATATTCAGACCATGACCTTACCGACCTTTCATGGTAGGTACTATTGGAGTAACTTCTTCTGCCATAGCCCATATTAAAACCCTAAAAACAATTAGTAAC
>CAIYPC010000181.1 GCA_903927975.1 uncultured Bacteroidota bacterium
CAACTTATGTTGCTCCTTTTTTTATAAAAAAACAGCCCAGGCAAGAATACCCGGGCCCAAACCTTATTGTATATGGATTGAATAATTAAAAGTAAAACTTGTAGCTAAAACAAAAGAGAGTGTAACTACCTGAATTATGTTGAGATTAACTGTACTTATACTGGCGAAATAATATTTGCATTATCTGCGCTTTTTCTGTTGCCCATACCTTTTTGAAAATATCTTCGCACACAGCTTGATGATTTAATTCCACGTACCTAACCTGAATGTCCATTTGAACAACAACAGCAAAAGCGAATTTTCCGCAAAACGAACAACCGTTGCGCATAGTTTTTCGTATATACTATGAACATCCTTTGCCATCCTTATCGTTAATGCTTGCCTTAAATAATCTTTAATAACATAATTATTTCTTTATGAGGATAATGCTGGTGCTTATACTATGCATGAATGTATCGCTATGTTTATTCGCGCAACAAAATCTCGGAATCCGAAACAGCAATTATGCCGGCACACAAGGCTCATTGCTAAACCCAAGCTCAATCGCTGATTCAAAATTGAAATGGGACGTGAATATTTTTTCTGTTGGCGAAACGTTTGACAATACATTTTTATATGCGTCGAAAAATTCGCTGGGCTTCTTCGGAATTGGCAAAATTATTAAAGGCAGTATAAACGAAGATTTGTTTTACACACATTTTGATCCGCAGAACCCAAACAAATTATACAACGTTACCATGTCTGTGGAAGCTCTTGGCCCTTCTTTCTTTTTAAAAATAAAAAAGAAACATTGGATTGGTTTCAGCATGGAGGGCAGAGTGTATGCAAACATCAAAAATATTACTGGAGCTGCAAGCCAAAATGCTTTTGATTATTTTAATAATAAAGGATTATGGAACACTGATCTTCATGAAAATAGTGCCAAACTGAATATGATGGGATGGCTTCAATATGGTTTTCATTATGCAACGGTGCTATATAACAATGGGCGAGACGAACTGAAAGCTGGCATCACTTTAAATTACTTGCAGGGCATTGGTGCCGCTTATGTAAAAAACACGAATATCAATTACAGGATTGTAGATACTTCAAATTTTCTTTTTGCATTTTCTTCTGCTGACTATGGCCGCACTGATTTTAATAAAGACAGACAGATAAATGATGGTCATGGTTTCGGTGCTGATATCGGTTTTACTTATGTTCATCTTAATCCGCAAAAAGAGAACTACATATATCGCCTGGGGCTCTCTTTGATTGATATCGGTTCTATCAATTTCAAGCGCAATGCAGGTTCTTATCATCTTCAAGCGGATCAGGCCGATTTCGAAAATTGGCATCAAATAAAATTTACCAGCAACACGCAGGTTGATCAAACACTTAGCGCAGTTTTTTATAATGGAGATTCCACCAAATCTTTAACAAGCAATCATTTTAAAATGGCGCTGCCTGCGGCGCTTAGTGTTCAGGCAGATTGGAATGTTTATAAAAATTATTTCCTGAATGCTACTATTATAAAAGGTTTTAGTCATTCGAGTAATCAAGGAGTTACCAGACCTGATATATATTCAATCACTCCACGTTATGAAACAAAAAAGTGGGAAGTTAGTCTACCTTTCTCGCTAACTAGTTACGGTCATGTGCAACCACGTGTAGGCTTTGCCGTTAGATATAGCTATTTCTTTATTGGTGGAGATGC
>CAIYPC010000182.1 GCA_903927975.1 uncultured Bacteroidota bacterium
TACTGAAGCAAAAAATAGCCTAATTAGCATAGCTAATTAGGCTTATAGATTTTGAAGATTTTAGTGTTGGAGAAAACGATAAGCGTTTAATTCTTTGTTTCATGGCCGCCTCCATCAGCGGGTTTCTTGCAACAAGTAGGCAGTTTTTCGTAAGCTTCTGGATTTGCTTTAACATCATCTGCATCGTAGCCAATGTTTGCAATTGCAGTTTTTACATTTTCGTAATTGGTTCGATCGGTCACATAGGTAACCTTTGTTATTTTTCTTTTATAATCAACCACCACTTTTGTAACACCTTCTTCGCGACTAACATAGTTCTCGATGCGCTGTTTGCATTCTTCACATTGAACAGTCGGGGTTTTTATGGTGGCTGTTTCGGTCCCGCCTTTTTTTACAACTTGAGAAAATGATACAGCGGAAATGCCGAGCACAAACGCAAATAAAAATGATAATTTTTTCATGGTGATGATTTTATTGTTTTCAAATTTACAAAATTCCTTTCCAGTTTGCAGGGTCAGCTTGCCAGTTTAACAAAATTGCCTCTTGTTCACGAGAAACAATTTTTTTTTCAATCGCTAAGCTTATCAATGTTCTATAATTCGTTAATGATTGATAAGGCAATTTGTAATCTTCAAAGGCTTTTTTTGCAACATCAAAGCCATAAGTAAAAATAGAAACCATTCCTATCACCTCAACGCCCGCGGATTTTAATACATCCACCACTTGCAAACTGCTTTTTCCAGTTGATATCAAATCTTCGATAACAACCACTTTCTGTTTTGGTTCATAAAAGCCTTCAATCTGATTTCCCAAACCATGTTCTTTTGGCTTTGGTCTAACATAGATATATGGAAGCTTCAATTGATCAGCAGCCATCGCGCCCCACGCAATACCTGCTGTTGCAACGCCAGCAAGCAGGTCAGCTTCTGGAAATTTTTCAAAAACTATATTGCACATTTCTGATTTGATAAAATCGCGGATGAAAGGGAATGAAAGCACTTTCCGGTTATCGCAATATATCGGGCTCTTCCATCCAGAAGCCCAAGTAAAAGGTTCTTTCGGGCTGAGCTTGATGGCATTTATCTGTAACAGTTTTTCAGCTACGGCTTTTTCGTTCGTCATGCCGCGAAAATAAGTAAAAATGAGAGATAAGGGATAAGGTGTAGGGTATAAGGTGAGGGTGCGAATATGCAAATTCTCTATTCTTTATTTCTTACAGCTTATCACTTTTGCCTTAAACCTTATACCTTAGACCTTAAACCCACAACCTTCTCATGTACATCAAAATATATTTTAACGATAAGCCATTGTTTTTGTGCGATGAGATGAATGAAGAAATTAATAATTATGCTCATCATGATGACGCTGTTTTTATTGATGATTTCTCTCCCCCTGCTGTTAATTCGATAATACATGAAATGCGGCTTGAAAAAATACATGCCGGGATTTTTTTGCATAAAGATTTTGATCAGCTTAAAAAAGCGTTTTGGAAAAAATTTTTGATTGTGAAAGCTGCCGGCGGCTTGGTGTTTAATGAAAAAAAAGAAATGCTTTTTATTTTCAGAAGAGGAAAATGGGATTTGCCAAAAGGGAAGTTAGATGAAGGCGAAACTATTGAACAATGCGCTGTTCGTGAAGTGGAAGAAGAAACAGGACTGAAAAATATCGAACTCAAAAATGCTATTGTAACAACATATCACACTTATGATGAGAATGGGAAGCATATTTTAAAAGAAAGCTATTGGTTTGAAATGCATGTTAGCGGCCCACAAAAATTGATACCGCAAACTATTGAAGATATTAACGAAGCAAAATGGGTGAAAAAGAAAAATGTTAATGAACTTATGAAAAATACTTTTCCCTCTATTAAAGATGTTCTTAAGAGTTTTAAACTATGATTTTAATGATTGATTGAAAACTGTGATGGTGATAGTGATTTTAAAATAATACTAATCATGAAAGCAAAATGATCACTGTTGATAAGTCACGGTTTGGCAATGATAGCAACAGTAAGCCTGCTCACGCAAACCAATTTTTCATGTTCATCATGAATCTTGATATCCCACACATGCGTTGTACGCCCAATATGAAGTGAGCTAGCAGTGCCATAAACAAATCCTTGTTTTGCTGAGCGAATGTGATTTGCATTAATTTCTAATCCAACACAAAAAAATTTAGACTGATCGATGATGAATGCAGATGCGATGCTCCCTAAAGTTTCTGCAAGTGCAACGGAAGCTCCGCCATGCAATAACCCATAGGGTTGCTGTGTGCGGTGATCAACAGGGATTCTGCCCTTAATATAATTCTCGCCAATCTCAATCAGCTCGATACCTATATACTCAGCCATCGTGTCTTTGCTGATGCCTTTTATTTCTTCGAGCTGCAACGATTTATTGAACCAGATGGACATGTTTATTTTTTATTTTTCAATGACCGTGCCACGATTTCAGGAAGAAATTGTTGCACATCGCCACCGTTGCGCAACACATCACGCACAAGTGTTGATGCAACAGAAGTATATTGAGGAAGACAGGTTAGAAAAACAGTTTCTATATTATTATTAAGGCTACGGTTCATGTCGGCAATCGCTTTCTCGTATTCAAAATCGTTTACGTAACGAATGCCGCGCAAAATAAAATTGGCTCCGATTTGTTGACAGCATTCAACCGTGAGCCCTTCATAAACCACTGCTTCAATTTTGGGATTGCCTTTGTATATTTCCTTTATCCAGTCGAGACGCTGCTCTTCAGAGAACATAGAAGTTTTGCTTGAGTTACGCCCAATGCCAATAAAAAGCTTGTCGAACAAACGCTGTGAGCGGTGTATAATATCCAGATGCCCGATTGTGATGGGATCAAAAGTGCCGGGAAATAGACCGATACGCATTTGATTTATGATTTTAGATTTACGATTTTCGGTTATGCATGACTGAAAGCTTTGAGCTGAAAGCCGCGAGCTGTGAGCAAACCGACTCGAAGCCAATAGCTCACGGCCTTACGCACATCCCAAATTATATATGCTTTAATTCTCGCTCGCTTTTCCTCCAGCCAACAAATACAGCACCGCCATTCTCACCGCAACGCCATTTTCCACTTGCTGCAAAATGATCGACTGTTTGCTGTCAGCCGCATCGCTACTTAGTTCCACACCACGATTGATTGGGCCGGGATGCATGATAACAATTTCTTTGTTCAGGCTATCCAGTAAATTTTTATTCACCCCATAAGCCAAGCTGTATTCTCTTAGTGATGAAAATAGAACTTGGTTTTGTCTTTCCAATTGAATGCGCAGCACATTCGCTACATCGCACCATTCCAATGCCTTTCTCAAGTTATATTCAACCTGAACATCAAAAGCATCTTTTATATAAACCGGGATTAGGGTAGGAGGTCCCGCAACCATTACCTCTGCCCCCA
>CAIYPC010000183.1 GCA_903927975.1 uncultured Bacteroidota bacterium
CATTTATATAAGCCATCTGTGCGAAAAAAACGCCAGATGGTTTGTTGTATTATCATTATTTTTATCGCTTTATTTTGCCGGAAGGAATCATAAAGGCATCATACCGCTTATTCTTATCATTTAAAAAATTAGACAGAATGAATTGTTTGCAACGATTGTTATGCCCTGTAATACTATTATCCCTCTCCTTCTCCTATCAAAATGATTTTGCACAAGGAACCTCAGCAAAAACAGACTTACCAAAAGGATGGCATTTGATGGACAAAGAAATGGATGGCTTTCAAGGTATCAGCCTTGATAAGGCTTATGAATTCATCAAAGAAAAAAAATTAAAAAGCAAACTAGTAATTGTTGGCGTCATCGATTCGGGTGTTGACACACTTCAAGAAGACTTAAAAGGAATACTATGGACGAACCCAAAAGAAATTCCCGGCAATGGTATTGATGATGATCATAATGGTTATGTGGATGATGTTCACGGATGGAATTTCATTGGCGGAAAAGATGGATCTGACGTGAAAGATGATGCAGGCGAAGAGACAAGGGTCTATTATAAATTCAAAGATAAATTCGAAGCAAAAGATTTCAATCCAGCAACATTAACGGGCGATGATCTGGATAATTATCAAATGTGGGTGAAAGCAAAAAAATCAGTTATCGGCGATGATTCTCCCGAAAGCGCTGCTGATCTTTTGATATTAAAACGTTTCTTATCCACAGCAATCAGAAGCGATAGCATTCTCCAAAAAGCAATGGACACTACTGTATATACCGGCAATGAACTCGATGCATTTAATGCAACAACACCGGATGCAAAAAAAGCTAAAGCTATTTTGCTATACATGTTTAAAGCCGATAAGATAATGGATATGACGAACAGAGAGTACCTTAGTGATTTTGCAGAACTAATCGATCGTGATGAAAAGAAAGCTGAGGCAAAAGAGAAAGCGCCAAAAGAATACAGGCATGATATTGTGAAAGATAATGAAGATGATATCAATGACAGATATTATGGCAACAACGATATTATGGCTGGCGATCCGATGCACGGAACACATGTTTCAGGAATTATTGGCGCTGAAAGAGATAATGGCATTGGAATGAATGGCGTTGCTGATAATGTTAGGATCATGATGATCCGCACCGTTCCCAATGGTGATGAGCATGATAAAGATGTTGCTTTGGCAATTCGTTACGCTGTTGACAATGGAGCAAAGGTTGTGAACATGAGTTTTGGCAAACATCTATCACCAAATAAAAAATGGGTTGATGATGCTGTTAGATACGCACAAAGCAAAGGTGTTTTATTAATAGAGGCTGCTGGCAATGACAATGCTAATTTAGATAGTGTTGCAAATTTTCCGAATCCTGTTTTTAAAGACACAAAGACCACTGCCACAAATTGGATAACTGTTGGAGCGAGTAGTGATCCTTTAGCTGAAGCTGGCTTTAAAAGTTATACAGCTTCATTCTCAAACTTTGGAAAAAACGAAGTCGATGTTTTTGCTCCAGGAACAAAAATCTATTCAACATTACCAGGCGGAAATAAATATGGCAACCTTGCGGGAACCAGCATGGCAGCACCTATCGTGACAGGTCTTGCTGCTTTAATAATGGAATATTATCCAAGCTTAACCGCAGAACAAGTAAAATACTGCATCGTTAAATCTGCAACACCACCATCTGGTAAAGTGAAAAAACCTGGAACAGAAAACGAAGAAGTAAATCTTTCA
>CAIYPC010000184.1 GCA_903927975.1 uncultured Bacteroidota bacterium
ACCTAAATTATTACAAACATGAAAACTAAGTATCTACTTCCCCTTGCAATCATCGCGCTTTTAGCAATAGCAAATTCAACATTCGCGCAAGATGGCCAATGGGCGAAAGATCATCCCCGCCGCGCTGAAGTGAACGGGCGTTTACAAAATCAAAATGCACGCATCGACAACAAAGAGGCAAATGGCAAAATGAGCCCTGCTGAAGCTTCTAAATTGCATAAAGAAGATCATTCAATCAGGAAGGAAGAAAGAAATATGGCTTCGAAAGACAACGGGCATATCACTAAACGCGACCAGAACAGATTAAACCGTCAGGAAAATCATGTGAGCAGACAGATAAGAAGGCATTAATCGAGAAGAATTATAAAGCAAAAGCACTGGAAATTTCAGTGCTTTTTTATTGCTTTCACGCAATCGCAATACCGCTCATTTCGTATATTTGTTGTCACTATCTCTATGATAAAACTGAACGCCTGTTCAGCTTATGAAAATGGTCCGTAAATAATTACTAACTGAAATTTTATATCATGACTATCGTACTAATCGTTCTGATTATTATCGCCATCCCTTTTGTTGCAGCACTTTTCATGAAAAAAAATTATACCATTGAAAGAGAAGTGATCATCAACAAACCGAAACAGCAGGTTTTTGATTATATCAAATTCATCAAGAACCAGGATCACTACAGCAAATGGCAAATGATGGACCCCACTGCAGAGAAAACATATAAAGGCACAGATGGAACAGTCGGGTTTTCTTCAGCCTGGAAGAGCAATAACAAGCAAGTTGGTCAAGGTGTTCAAACCATTACGAGTATTATTGATGGGAAGCGCCTTGACGTTGCTGTTCATTTCATAAAGCCTTTTGAAGGAAATGCAGGATCATATATCACTACTGCAGATGCTTCACAAAATCAGACGAACATAAAATGGGGCATTAATGGCAGCATGAAATACCCGATGAACATTATGATGGCATTCATGAACATGGAGAAAATGATAGGCAATGACCTGCAAACCAATCTCGACAATTTGAAAAAGCTTTTTGAAAAATAGCAGTAAATAAACTCCCAAAACCAACTACATCCTGCATGAACTGCTTGCATGAACCAACATGATTTTCTGTTTTTACCACTGAAAAAGTTACGTTGATTTACGAATACGTATGCGTGTTATTTACTTTTGATGCAACAATTATTTTTTGAGCTATGTATTTGAGTTAAAAGTTTTTATCACTAGCTTTGTAGCTAAATCCATTCATTTTGAAACTACCACAGCTTCTATCTCATTTTCTTTACATCAACAAGGAGTTGTCACTTCCTGGAATTGGCGTTTTTACATTAGACCCATCGATTGTTATTCCTGAATTACAAGATAAAGAACAGCCACAGATTGTGCAGGGCGTGAGCTTTGAAAAAGTCGCAATCCGAACTGCAGAGCCTGCCTTGATAGAATTTCTGCATAAGTACACAGGCAAAATGAAAACGCTTGCAGAATCCGATCTTGATTCTTACCTGCGTCTTGGCATACAATTGCTCCATATTGGCAAACCATTTTATTTTGATGGCATAGGTTCTATCACAAAAAGCAAAGATGAGCAATATGAATTCATTCCGGGTGAATACAGTACCGTAAAACTGGTATCGCCCGACGAAGAAAAAACAGAAGCTTCAGATAAAAGAAAAAAAATCCTCGACGAACCTGAAAAAGAATATTCCCCACAATCGCAAACAGCAAAAAGACTTTTGCTCACGCTTGCTGTTATTGGGGGCATTGCAATCATAGCATGGGCGGGATACAATCTTTATAAGAAAAAAACTGCCCCGACAAATAATGGTCCTAACAGCGAAGTGGCATTGAAAGAAGATACAGAAACAGTCCAGAAAATTGATACTTCAAAAAACATTAACGTTCAACCAGATTCAATCGCGACTAAAAAAGATAATATTGTTTTAGCACCTAAACCAACAGATTCTTCTTTTTATAAATTTGTGATATTGACCACCACAAACAAACACAGAGCTTTCAGAAGGTATAATCAACTTGATTCAATTGAACATAAAGTGAAAATAAGCACGAAAGATTCATCCTTGTTCAAGATTTATTTCGTAATTCATACTTCTCCCAAAGACACATTGCGCATAAAAGACTCGCTGAATGGTTTTTATGCTACAAAAACAACCATTGAACAGTAACAATGATGAATGCTGCTTATTGGATAGAAAAACTCCAGCTAATCACACATGAAGAAGGCGGTTATTATAAGGAAATATATCGGTCATCCTTAACCGTAAATAAAAGTCAGCTTCCTAAAAATTTTCATGGAGATAGAAATTTCTCGACAAGCATTTATTTTCTATTGGAAGAAAAACAATTCTCAGCCTTTCATCGCATAGCTTCAGATGAACAATGGCATTTTTATGCAGGCAATTGCCTCATGATTTATGAGATTGAAGCTGATGGAAAACTGACCGAACATAAACTTGGCAATAATCCTGAAAATGCAGAATCTTTTCAAATAGTTATTAAAGCTGGTAGTTGGTTCGGATCAAGATTAGCTAACGGTGAAGGCTATGCGCTTGTTGGCTGCACCGTTTCTCGGGGTTTTGATTTTGAAGATTTTGAATTAGCAGAAAGAGAAACATTAATCAATGAATTTCCCCAGCATGATGATTTGATAAGAAAACTCACGAGGACGGCTTCGAGCTTTTAGCTATGAACTGTGAGCAATTAATTAATTGTATTTTGCTCGAAGCTCACGGCTAAAAGCTCATAGCTTGACTTCAATAAACCACTCCATCCTTCATCACCAATTTAATCTTCCTCAGCAAAGAAATATTTTCAGAAGGATCGCCTTCTACGGCAATTATATCTGCAAATAATCCAACTTTTATTCTACCAACATTATTACTGATTTTAAAAACATCTGCATTTATTGAAGTTGCAGATTTCAAAACATCCATTGGCTTCATGCCATAATCAACCATTCCTTCCATTTCACGAACATTGTCGCCATGAGAAAAAACACCTACATCGCCACCCATACAAATGGTAACACCAGCGTCCAACGCATACTTCACACTTTTTCTTTTTTCAGTGATGCGCAAAGGCTCAGGATCAATTCCTTTTCTCCAGCCATGATATTGTTCGATGGCTTCGCCTGCAGCAATGGTTGAACAAAGTGCAATGCCTTTTTCTTTCATCATCTTAAAAATTTCTGCCGTGCCATTATCACCGTGTTCAATTGTTGAAACACCAGCCAATATCGATCTTCGCATCCCTTCTGCTGTTGATGAATGAACAACCACTTCTCTCCCACTACTGTTCGCCACTTCAACTGCTTTTTTAATTTCATCCAATGTAAATGTTGGTTTCGCTTCTTTATTTAGTCCCCAACGATAATCGGCATAAATTTTTATCACATCAGCGCCTTTGCCAATTTGAGTGCGTATTTCTTTGATCAGAGCATCTGTTCCATCAGCTTCTGCTGCACCTTTTATTGACTCCTGATCATAGCTCAATTCTTTAGGTCCATAAGATCCTGTTGCAACAATGGCACGGGTTGCAACAATCATTCGCGGACCGGGAATGATCCCTTTCTCAATAGATTGTTTCAAACCAACATCATCATAGCCCGCACCTTCAGTTCCCAAATCGCGAACCGTGGTGAAGCCAGCCATCAAAGTTTTTTTTGCATGAACCGTTGCCCTTGATATTCGCTCAGCACGAGA
>CAIYPC010000185.1 GCA_903927975.1 uncultured Bacteroidota bacterium
CTGCTGGTCACTTTACAAAATGTTTCATTGCAATCCCAACCTCCACCGCGAACTACTTTGTACAAACCTTCTGTAGGTCCAATCGGATCAGTTGAACTTGCCTGTGGTTTATTATAATAATTTTCATCATACCAATCGCTGCACCATTCTGCTACATTGCCGCTCATGTCGTAAATTCCTTTTTCATTAGTGCCTTTTATTCCAACCTGATGTGTTTTGCTGTTTGCATTATCCATATACCACCCAAATGCAGCAAGTTTATTACCCCCACTGAAATAATATTTAGATTTTGAATCACCACTCATCGCCGCATATTCCCATTGTGCTTCTGTTGGCAAACTATAATTTTCTTTTGTCAACGAATTCAAAGCGGTAATGAATTTATTAGCATCATCCCAACTCACCGTTTCAACAGGACAGTCTTTGCAATCAACCGTGAAATAACTTGGATTATTGCCCCCCATAACAGCTTTCCATTGCTCTTGTGTCACTTCCGTTTTTGAAATATAAAATGAATTCAATTTCACTTTGTGTTCCGGCATGGCATCATTGTAACCCATTTTACTTCCCATCTTAAATTCACCTCCGGGAATTTGAACCATGCTGTATTTTATTTTATTCAGCACTTCTGTCAAACGCATTTCTTCATTGGAAGAAGATCTGCTTTTAATTGCTACTTCTTTATTATTATCTCCTAATCTGTAAAATTTAGGACTGCCTTTTTGTATATCTTCTGCCGTGATATGCAATGTATCCTCAATTATTCTATCAGGAAATTCTTTGCTAATTGCTTTCACTATAAAATCTCCTACTGCAAGGCTTAGATTTACAGAAGGATTGTTTTTTGTGATGAGCCCGATTGTATCTCCATTTAAAAGAATATTATAATTATCAAAAGAAGTGATGATCACCTCAGATGTGGTATTCTCTTTTTTGCCTTCAGCATTTTTCTCCGGAATATTTTTTGGCTTTTCATTATTGAAACTAAAATCAACGCCAAGCGAACTGGTTGACCACGGGATTTGTTTCTTATTTATTTTTACGATATCACTTTTAGTACGCTTAAATACTTCTTCAATATAAATGCCCGAGTCAAGAATATGCTTTGCTAATGTCTCTGTAAAAACAGAATTTTTTCCCACGCCATCATCAGCAACTCTTCCCGGCGAAGTGGAGTAAATAATATAGGTATTATCGTTCACGCTGCTCATTACCGCAAGCCCTTTCTCGCCAAAGCCACGATTCCATGATCGCGAAAGCGGATCATCTCTGCATGCATCGAGAATGATAATGCTCATCTGACTTCCGGCTCTTTGCATAATAGAAAGAATATCGTTGATCGGAACACATTCATTTTTGATTTCGAGATCTGGATCTACATCATTTTCTATTGAGCTGTGAAGTGGGATAATATAATTTTCACCATTGTGCTGAAGCCCATGACCGGAATAATACAACAACGAAATGCAGGAGGGAGAT
The DNA here is from genome assembly GCA_903927975.1 of uncultured Bacteroidota bacterium. GTDB lineage: Bacteria > Bacteroidota > Bacteroidia > Chitinophagales > Chitinophagaceae > Puia. The sequence goes on from CAIYPC010000185.1 coordinate 1,480, forward strand.
TCTCTTATTTTTTTAGAAAATGAGTCAACAGCTTTTATCAAACTTCGTTTATCAAGATTGTTGGTGAGTATTACATTAAACTGAGATTTCTTCAAACTAGAGGCAATCAAATTCGCATCACGAACTGGATTGTTCAATTTTGCGTTGCCATCATAATCTGCATTGCCGATTACCAATGCAATTCTTTTTTGAGAAAATACATTTGAATATAAAAAGATAAATAGCAAGAAAATTTTAAAAAACCTCATGGAGCAGTTCTTCATTGGTGCATCATTTCTTAATCATAAAACCAGACCCAATTTAAGTTATTTTCCGAAGCGAAAAAAAGTGCGCGAAAACCAATCAAAAGAATTTCATTTCTATTTTCTAAGAAGCTCAAGTTATCAGGCTTGTCTCCACATGAACGACTTGCACTTTCAAGAAGTTTTTGCGGGACTCGCCGCACCAATGAACAACTCTTCGCAAATCACTGCAATCTATTTCCATAAAACAATATCTTCATGAAATGGCAGCGAGTCCCGCGGTTGCTCGTTAAGAAAACAAGTGCACATGGCGGAGACTCGCTTGAGAACTTTTTTTATCCATAAAGCAGATTGCTTCGCAGAGCCTCGCAATGACGTGCATCTCTCTAA
>CAIYPC010000186.1 GCA_903927975.1 uncultured Bacteroidota bacterium
CAACAATGGGGCGATGAACACGGCATAGAAGTAGATGCCTATAACATCAACAAAGCCGAGGTTGTAAAAGGCCCTGCAAGCATTATGTATGGTTCGGATGCGGTAGCTGGCGTGGTAAGTTTGATGCCTGAAATGCCTGCCAAAAACGATACGAAATTACAAGGAAGATATTTTACCGAATATCAAAGCAATAACGGTTTAATAGGCAATGGGCTAAGGCTTACCTATTCAAAAAATAATTGGGCTTATGCTTTGAGAGGCTCATATAGAATTGCCAAGAATTATACGGATAATATTGATGGAAGGGTTTACAATACAGACTTTCGGGAAACCAATGCATCAGCAACTATACAGCATTACAGCAATAAAGGTTACTCTAATTTAAACCTGACACTGTACGACAATTTACAAGGAATACCTGATGGAAGCCGTGATTCACTTACAAGAAAATTCACCAAACAAATTTATGAAGGTAACAATGACGATATAAAAAACCGCCCAATTGTTTCGGATGCAGAATTAAATTCGTATCAACTTAGCCCTTTGCACCAGCACATTCAGCATTACAGGGTCTATAGCAATAATCATTATGATATTGGTAAAGGTGATATTGATTTCACCTTTGCATTTCAGCAAAACATTCGTAGAGAATATAATCACCCAACAATGCAGCAGCAAGCAGGAATGTATGTGCGGCTAAATACTTTTAATTATGGCTTTCGTTACAATGCTCCTACTGTTTTTAATACCGAAATTTCTATTGGTGTAAATGGAATGTATCAAAACAACAAGAGCAAAGACGCAACTGATTTTCCCATTCCTGATTATAATTTATTTGACATTGGCAGTTATGTTTATGCAAAATGGAAACAAAATAAATGGACAATTAGTGGTGGTTTAAGATATGATAACCGCCATTTACAAGGTAATGATTTTTACACAAAAATTAATAGTACGACAGGCTTTGCCAAACAGGTTTCACCGCCCGACACAGCAGGTGCATATTTACAATTTCCTGCATTCACTAAAACTTTTAACGGAACGTCTTTGAGCATTGGCACAACCTATCAACTAAACGAACACATAAGCCTGAAAGCCAATGTAGCAAAAGGTTACAGGACACCGAGCATTACCGAATTTGCATCTAACGGATTAGACCCTGGCGCACATATTATTTATTTGGGGAACAGAAATTTCGTACCTGAATTTAGTTTGCAGGAAGATATTGGGGCAGACATTCATTTCAATGATTTTTCTGCATCGGCAAGCCTGTTCAACAACAACATCGACCATTATATTTATTTGTCGTTATTGACGGATGCAAATGGGAATGCAATTTTAGATGCACAAGGAAATAAGACATTTCAATATCAACAGGCTGCGGCACAATTGTATGGCACAGAGTTGATGTTAAATATACATCCCACTATTTTAAAAGGCTTTTCGTTTGATAATTCATTCTCTGTTGTTTATGGCTATAATAAAAAACAAGCCTATAAAAACGAAGGGGTTCACGGAGAATATTTGCCACTCATTCCACCAATGAAATTATTAAGCAGCATTAATCAGAACATCAAAACAAAATCAAAAATAGTTGAAGAAATAAATGGCAAAATAGAAGCTGAATTTACTGCAACACAAAATAGGTATTTGGCATTGAATAATACCGAAACTGCAACGCCAGCTTATACTTTGTTCAATATATCAATCAACACAAAAATAAATTTTTCAAAAAACAATGCCTTGCAGTTTCAATTTCAGGTAAACAATCTTTTTGACAAAGCCTATCAATCCAATCTCAGCCGACTGAAATATTTTGAGTATTACACCCATTCTACAAGCGGACATTATGGAATGTATAATATGGGCAGAAATATTTGTATGAAAGCAATTTTGCCGTTTAATTAATGGACACATATCTTAACAAGGCAAGAGAAAGCCTGTAGGTAACATTGCATTGGCAATAGCAGTACGAGACACCTGTAGCTATCAGGCGAGTTCGTACGGCGGAGACTTACCTAACAATCTAAGATTGACGTAACTTTTATTGAATAGCAATCCCATTGGCATATAGACCTGTTGAATCGGCTCCATTTTTCAGAAGGATGGGGTTTCCATTTTTCCAATATAAAGCTCTGTCGTTACCAAATTTGTTATTCGTTCCTCCCGTAATATAAACGTCCGTTCCATTCACGATTACAGAACTTGCATAACTGTTAACTATCCCCGGCGACGGATCATTCACAGTAACGCCTTGTAATGGGATGGATACGCCATTCTGCCAATAGGCTGCCCCATTATTTGATTCATCAAAAAATCCTACTGCATATACACTGTCGCCACTAGCTGCTATGGAGTTGACTTGGGTAGAGAAGTTGCCGACCATTAACGGTATCAAGGTCCCATTTTTCCAATAGGTTGCTGTGTAATATCCCTGAGCGCTGCTGACCCCGCCAATATACACATCGCTGCCGTTTAATATTACGCTGGTGGCGTAAGAAAAAGGATATGAAGTGAGTGGGAGCGCCACGCCATTTTTCCAACACATTACTGTAGATGAATCCAGATGCCCGTTCATGAAACCTCCTACAACATATACTTCATTACCGTTAACTGCAATGGAGTTGGCATAAGAATAAAAAGATTTGTCTGCCAGCTCGGTTTGCACGCCATTTTTCCAAACAGCAGCTACCATGTTGCCGCTGCTTTCGATAACCCACCCAGCTACGTACACATCGCTGCCATTAATTGCAATGGAAGTTATACGCGCATTATTACTGCCATCAGTTAACATAATTGCATTTCCATTTTTCCAGTATGTGGCTATGTCATAGCTATTGCCAGTAGTCATGAAGCCGGTCACATAAACATCGTTGCCACTGATTGCAATAGAAGTTGCATAAGAAAAGGATGTGGTCAATGGCACTGCTACACCATTTCTCCAATAAATAGCATGCCCGATAACTTTGCCAGTCACAGAGTCTTCGGTGAATTGTCCACCCGCTATATATACTATTGTGGAATCTGACTCTTTAGAAATTGAACTTGTATTATTATTGATCGCATCATTTGATATCTCTTTTTTGCATGACTGAATTATCAGTAAAATCGATATCGATATGATTGCGTTTATGATCTTCATGCTTACAATTTCGGGATTGACAGCAAAGGAATGTCAACCGTTGCATAATCGTGGGGATTTTTATTTAGTGATCTTCCTCAGTCGAATTCGTCGTAGATTATTTTTTGTAATTAATAAAGAATGGTCCTCAGTGTTTGTCTTCGCAATGAATTATACACTGATTGGAGCAGCACAGAGATTTCGCAATTAAATTATAATAGGACGAAGAATGTTCTTCCCACGAGTTGACTTTCTGATAATCTTTTTGTTTGTAATATGCAGTTCATATTTTGTTAACCGCAGGTTCGTTACTTTACAGTATAGAAATTAATACTATGAAATTGCTTTTTTGTTTTCTTTTATTTTTTGTTGACAGCTTTTTATCTACGGGCAGCATGGTTGACAAATATAAATGCCAAACTTTCATCTGCCGTTGTTGATATCAGTTGGGCATGCCCGTTAGCTACAACAACAATTAAGTATTTTGGTTGTTGTTTATTAAGAAGAGCAAAGATCATTGCGCAAAACAACAACGGCGAGAAAAATCATAAACAATTAAATAAAAAAAAGATGAGCGATTACAAAAAGGCATACATAGCAGGAGGCTGCTTTTGGGGAATGGAAGATCTTTTCAGAACAAGACCAGGCGTTAAGGATACCGAAGTAGGTTATATCGGCGGACAAAATGATCACCCCACTTATAGAAATCATCCGGGGCATGCAGAAGGAATTGAGATAACATACGATCCTGAACAAACATCTTTTAAAAAAATCCTCGATTATTTTTTTCGGATCCACAACCCAACAACGATCGACAGACAGGGAAATGATATTGGATCAAGTTATCGCTCTGCTATTTTTTATCAGAACGACGAAGAAAGAAAAGAGGCGCAGGAAATAATAAAAATTGTAAATGATTCAAAAAAATGGGATGGAGCTGTGGCAACTACTTTAGAACCTTATTCAACATTCTGGGCTGCAGAACCCGAACATCAGGATTATTTGTTGAAGCGCCCCAATGGCTACACTTGCCATTTTGAAAGATTTGATGAGAGTTTTATATAGGTATGGTATTGCACGGCGTTGGCTCGTGTCCGTTTGAAATGGGGAAGGAAGTTCCATATAGCAAATTTTTTCTGGTTAACTCAAACTTAAAGCAATTATACCGCCAAGTATCAACACACTTGCAATGAGTCTTCTCTTCCCATTTTTTTCATCAAATACTTTTGCACCCATAAACACGCCCAACAAAATGCTTGTTTCTCTTGCTGGTGCAACCACCGATAAGGGCGCATATTTCAATGCTTCCAATACCAATATATAAGCAGCAGGGCTTAAGAAAGCAACGGCAATGATTATCCATTTATGCATTTTTATTTCCCGTTTCAATTCATCTTTTTGCGGCAGCGCGAATGGCAAAAGCAAAGCAGTACTAAAAAGATTTGTAGAAAGTGTTAGTATCAAAGGAGGCAAAGCATATTTTTTTACAGCAACAGTATCATTAAAAGTATAAAGCGCAATGAACAAACCTGTAAGCGCTCCATAAGTAATACCTGTCATTATCTTGCTGTTGTTTTCCTTTTTAAAACTTAACCCGGTAATAATTAGCACACCTGAAATAATTAAGAGCAAGCCGATAACTGAACTTAGTTTTAATTGTTCGTGCAGGAACACAATTGCAGCGATGAATGAAACCAGTGGTGCTGATCCTCGCGCAAGCGGATACACTACTGAAAGGTCGGCGCTTCTGTAGCCCTTTTGAAGCACGGTAAAATACGCGAGATGCAAGATGGCACTGCTGAAAGAAAACCATAGCAGAGCGTGTGTATTAATATTGAAGTCATGGCTTGTTTGAAAAAATAAAAGAGGTAGATATAAAATATTGCTGACAATATATTGAAGCCAGATGAAAGGAACTTTGCCTTTTGTTTTCTTTGCAAGCAAATTCCATGAAGCATGAAGAACGGCAGCAGTGAGAACAAGCGCAAGAACGTATAAACTCATGTTGGTTTAAATATGAAATGCATTGAATGATCTAGTTGCAAAATAATTATAATTTTATAAGAATTAATTTTTGATTGCTCTAAGGGGTATGTTCCCATTAAATAATTTGCGCATCATTTTAAATAGAATCTAGAATGGAAAGCCAATTTTTAAAGACTTAGCTGATAACATCACGACGGATTTGCTTAAAGAAATTAAATCAGTTTAACTCCACAATATGAAATTTTTAAAAGCAGTGCCTATTTTATATTCAAGTGATGTTGCTAAAAGCATCGCCTACTTCACTGAGCAATTAAAGTTTGACAACAAATGGGAGTGGGAGGATCCGCCGACATTCGGCGGTGTGCACAGAGATGATGTTGAATTGTTCTTTTGCAAAACCGATCAGGGAAATCCTGGCACCTGGTTAGCTCTGATGGTAGATAATGTTGATGCCTACTATGATTTGATAAAAGACAGTGGGGCAAAAATTCTTTCAAAACCCGACAGCAAAGAATGGAACATGCGTGAAATGCTGGTTGAATGTCCTGATGGACATATTATACGCTTCGGGCATAATACTGATTGCGATTAAAAAATCCTTCTGCTTGTTTATTTTGAAGTTGTGTTTGATAGGAGATCTATTCAATAATACTGTGGTTTTGTGAAGTCTTTATTTTATCGAAAATAGATATAAACTATTATAAACAGAGTGGGAGGCAATATTGTTGTTTAGCGTCTTTAAGTACATTTTAAAACCTGCTAATTTGAAACAGAGTCTATTTTTCTTAATTTTTTTTATTACAATAATTCTAAGCTTTCTTATTGGAGAGAAAGCTTTATCTAAATTCATCTCAACAATTAAAGTCGAAAATCCAGCAAGATACATTTTCTATGCGTTATCAGGATTTGGTTCTAGTATGGGGAAATTTGAGCCGAGAGTAAAAGTAATAGGCACAAAGTTTACATATACTTACGAACAGAGTAGCTATTTTGGCAAGAGAAGTAAGGATATAAAAAAAATTAGTAGCGGCGTTTTTAGACAAAGCTCTATTGACTCAATAATTAATTTGGTTAAAGGTCTTAAAGATTCAACTATATTTAAGAGCAACGCTTGCATTATGAGTGGAGGCATTGATTTCTTAACAATTGCGAATGGTAATGATACGACCCAATTTGAATTAATGAACACCTTTGATTCTACTGCATTAAAAATTGTCATTATTATAAATGAATATCTTCCTGACAATAAAAAGCTTTCGACACATGAAAAATTTGCTCAAGAAGATCAAGACTGTTGGAAATATTTACACGATGCTATGGAAAAGAATAAAAGCAAAACAGATTCAACTAAAAAAGCGGCACATGAATAAGTCTTGGCAAAATCCGATCAGGCTAAGGATGTTCTTCAACTTTGATTCATTGCTTGAACATTTATTGCCACAAAGAACTCCATTACCCAAATAATCTTAACTTGAATTGTAAATAAAAATCAAGACAAGCAATCGAGCTAATTGAATGCTATTACTTATGAAACTTCGCTTCAGATATATCACGATTTTTTTTCTTGCACTGACTTCTTGCAATCAAAACAGCCAAAATATTGCCCTTACAAATAACACTATGAAAAACGACAACTACAAAGCGGGGGATTGTTTTGAATTCAAAGAAAAAATTAAAGACTTCGGCGTAATTTTTCTAGAAGAAGAAGTTTTTCCTGACGGAAAAGAATACAAGCTATTCCCAATAAAACTGGATACGACAAGAAACGGACTTGATAGGTTTAAATACGCAAAAGTTTACATTACAGGTTTTTCTGATTTTACAAAATCAACTGGCCGGACTGAGGGGTTTATGGTATATCATTTTTTAAACCAAAAGGATTTTCAAGTCATCAACAAATTTTTTTCTTATGTAGGAGCTATCTCTATTAAAGAAGAATATAAAAATACTATTGGTGGCACGATTGCTGCAAACTTTGATGAGTTTAGAACCCAACTAGATCTGTGGGATAGTATGTTCGGTAAAGATGGTCGCTTAGTATCAGTAGCAGATATATCTCGCTAAACAATAACCTTAACTTGAATTGAACAAAACTTGAATAACTGGTTTAAAGAATGCTGTTGATTGCAGCACATCAAATCAACCTACACGCTTTATGATATTAAGGCTCTCCATCAATCTTCTTTTCTTAATAACATTTTTAAATGTCAATGCTTAAACTGTTGATTCATCTGCTCCGCATTTAATAAAAAATAATTATGGTGCTCAGCTTATCGTGAATGGTAAGCCGTTTATAATTACGGGAGGAGAGTTGGGCAATTCAAGTGCATCGAGTACAGAGTACATGATGCCTATATGGCCGAAGCTTAAGCAAATGAATTTGAATACTGTGTTAGCTCCTGTGTATTGGGAATTAGTGGAGGCACAAGAAGGAAAATATGATTTCAAATTAGTGGACGATCTGATTCGCGATGCAAGAAGCAATAATATGAAACTAGTTTTGCTTTGGTTTGGAACATGGAAGAACAGCATGTCGTGCTATGTGCCTTCATGGGTTAAAACGGATCAGCATCGATTTCCAAGAACAGAGAACAGTGCAGGAAAAACAGAAGAGATAGTGACTGCATTTAGCAAAAATATTTTGGAAGCTGATAAGAAAGCATTTGTTGTTTTGATGCAGCACATAAAAGAAACGGATGTAAAGCAGCAAACTGTTTTGATGGTTCAAGTGGAAAATGAAATTGGTCAGTTGCCTGATGCTCGTGATTATTCTTCGGCAGCTAATGAAGCGTTCAACAAACCTGTTCCCGCTAAATTGATTAACCATCTCTCTACAAATAAAAATAATTTGCTGCCTGAAGTAAAAAAGCTTTGGCAGGAAAATGGTTTTAAAACATCCGGCAAATGGGAAGAAGTATTTGGAAAAAGTTTGGCGACAGATGAATTGTTTATGGCATGGCACTTTGGTTTGTTTGTTGAAGAAATTGCCAATGCAGGAAAGAAAGTTTACAATATTCCGATGTATGTGAATGCCGCACTGAATCGCGCTGGAAAAAAACCAGGTGAATATCCAAGTGCTGGACCATTGCCGCACGTGATGGATATTTGGAAAGCAGCAGCGCCTTCCATTGATTTTCTTTCTCCGGATTTTTACAATCCAGATTTTAAAAAATGGAACGACTTATATACAAGAACGCCAAATGCATTGTTTATTCCTGAACATCGCTTTGAAGAAGGAGTTGATGCCAAAGCATTTTATGCAATCGGTCATTACAAAGCAATTGGTTTTTCTCCTTTTTCAATTGAGTCATCGGCAAAGCCAGAAGAAGAACCGTTGAGTAAAGCATATCAAATCATTCATCAATTGTCTGATGAAATAACCAAAGCGGAGTCGCAAGGAAATATTGAAGGCGTTCTGCTCGATAAAGAAAATGATTCAATTAAAATAACACTCGGCGATTACATCCTTACTGTTTCTCATGACTACACATTAGGATGGTCGCCGAAATCGAAAGATAATATTTGGCCGCTAACAGGAGGAATTATTTTAGCAATATCAAATGATGAATTTTATGTTGGGGGGACAGGAATTGTCGTTTCCTTTAAGCCAAAAACAGAAAACGTTCATGCAGGAATATTAAACCTAGAAGAAGGAATTTTTGAAGATGGCAAATGGAAACCCGGACGACGCATGAATGGAGATCAGGATCATCAGGGAAGGCATTTAAGAATTCCTGTTAATGAATATGGGATACAAAAAATCAAATTGTATCAATATAAATAGAGAATACTTCGCTGTTGCAAAAAATATAAACGACAAATAATATAATAACATGCTTGATGTTCTAAAAGAAAATCTATGGAAACAATTTGGAGGAAGTATAGACATGCTTAAAAATGCAATTGCATTTTGTCCGGATGATTATTGGAATGCCAACAAAAAACTTTTTTATCACGCTTATCATTGTTTGATATTTCTTGATTATTATCTCACCATTCCTCCAACAAATTTTTCTTCGCCACTGCCATTCACAATCACGGAACCTGCAGATCTACCAGCAGATGCAATAGATGATCTAGTACCAAATAGGATCTATAGTAGAGAAGAACTGCTTGACTATTTGCAGTCATGCCGCAACAAATGCCATCAGGTAATAGCAGATTTGACAGAAGAAAAATTAAATGAAAGATGGATTGAAGAAGAAGGAAACAGGAGTTATCCTTTTCTTGAATTACTGCTTTATAATATGAGGCATGTTCAGCATCACGCTGCACAATTGAATTTGCTTTTGCGCCAGGGAATTGATGATGCACCAAAGTGGGTTAGGAGAGCAATCTGAATCGCAGATTAATGAGATTAAAAGATTAACGGGATTACTTGTTCTTTGTGTCCAAAAACAAAAAGCGTCCCTGAAATTCAAGAACGCTTTTTTATTTACTGTCTGCTTTTATTATTGTTGTTTCTTCCAATAGCCTTCGATCCAAACCCAACCTTCATCAGTGTGTTTCCAATGTGCTTCTATCCATTTCCTTCCTTGTGAATCTGTTCTTGTTGATCCGGGCTCAGGTTTTTGTGTGTAAATAGTATCGTTGTTATAATAGCTGCCTTCTCCTTTTTCATTGTAAGAATTTTCCGGTGGGGGAGGATTGCCATTTTGTGGCGCAGCATTATTCTGATTGTTCTGGGACTGTGCTGGTGCATCATCATAATATCCCTGATCATAATATCCACCATTCCCATAATAATAAGGAGATCCATAATATGGATATCCATAACCGTAATACGGCCAGCCAAAACCGAAACCGAAGCCAAGACCGAAACCATAATATGGCCAACCCAAGTAGCTGCCGCCATAATAACCGCGACCACCATAGTATCCACCATAATGTCCTCCGTAATATCCATAGCTGCCACGATAACTTCCAACCCCATAATTGGCACGTGGGGAACCAACATAGCCGCCCCTATAAACACCATGGATGCCCGCTGTGGATCTTGGTGAGCTTATTCCTCTAAAACTTCCGCCGCTACTTCTGAACGAACTTGTTCCGCTACTTCTGAATGAGCCACCTCCTCCGCCACGGCTAAAACCTCCTCCACCATGACCTCCGCCTCCGTGACCTCCATGTTGTGCAAAGCTAACCCCGACGGTAAGAAGCAGGGCTGCAAACAGGATTGTAATCTTTTTCATCGCTTTCTTATTTAGAGTATGATAATAATTTTATTGCACACTAAAGTTAAGCATTAAATAAACGAGATTATAATCGCCATTTGTTAATTGCAAGCCTTTAACAATCGTTAAAGTTTGGATGGTTGGTTGATTAGTTGATTGGTTGAATGGTTGAATCGTTGAAAAGTATGAACAGCAGTACGCAAAATCTACATCTCGAAATAATAATGACTAATCAACCTTTCAACCAATCAACACTTCAACTGCTCGCTTACTTCAAATTAGTCTCGAACAATTTAAAGATGCGTTTGTATTCATCAGTCCAACTGCTTGGCTCAACAAATCCATGATCTTCCATCGGGTAAACAGCAAGCTCCCAATTTTCTTTTCCGAGTTCAATCAATCGTTGCGAGAGACGGATGATATCCTGAAAGTGAACATTCACATCCACCATTCCATGCAGCATGAGCAAATGTCCTTTCAACCCGTTTGCAAAATAAATAGGAGAGCTTTGTTTGTATGCGATACTATCATTGAATGGTTCATTCAAAATATCAGACGTGTAACCATGATTATAATGAGCCCAGTCAGTAACACTTCTTACACCCGCGCCTGCAGCGAACACATCAGGCGTAGTAAACAACGCCATTAATGTGATGAAGCCTCCATAAGAACCTCCATACAAACCAATATGTTTTGAATTCACTCCTAATTTCTCAACCATATATTTTGCGGCATCCACCTGATCATCTAAATCTTTTCCGCCCATGTGGCGATAGATGGCAGTACGCCAGTCGCGACCATAGCCAGCGCTGCCGCGATAATCAACATCCATTACTGTGTAGCCATTATCAGCAAGTAAATTGTTGAACATGTATTCGCGGAAATATGAGCTCCACCATTTGTGCGCATTTTGCAGATAGCCGGCACCGTGAACAAATATCACAGCAGGCTTTGCGGCATTCTCAACTGCGGGGCGATATAATCTTGCATACACTTGTGCGCCATCTCTTGCGGTAAAAGTTATCAATTCAGGATCTCTCCATTTATAACTTTGAAATTCTTCGGTCATGGCAAGTTTTGTTACCTGCGTTATTTTTCCGCCAGGCTTATTTTCTTGCACATACAATTCCCATGGCTTGTTACTGTAAGAATATAAAATGGCAATTTGTTTTTCATCAGGCGAAACAGTGATCTCGTTTGCGCCAGTCATTGTTGTTATCCTTTCTGCTTTACCACCGTTCGCAGGCAACCGATAATACTGATGTTCCGCAGGTGCAACTTCATTGGTGCTGATATAAAAATATTTTTTGTCAGCAGAAATTTGCGCTTGCAATATTTCATATTTGCCCGAGGTCAATGCAGTTTTCTGTCCGCTTGCAACATCTACTTTATATAAATGAGAATAGCCTGTCTCTTCGCTTTGATAGAAAAAATTATTCTCATCAATCCAGCCTGAGGTACCGCCAAAACCAAAGCCAATGCCTGGTCCGCCGATCCAGGCTTCGTCTCTCTGGCGACTTAATAATTTTAGTTTTCCGGTTGTGCCATCTAACAACATCAACCAGCGATCTTTGTTATCCAGCGAATGAATATCAACAACTCCATAAGTGCCTTTCGCATTCCATTTTGGTCCGCTGAATGTTACTTCCCGAATAGCAGGTTTCTTTTTCACAGTGTCTTTTGAAGGATAAAATTTTACATAGTCAGGAAGATCGGTAATGCCGGGGATCTGATCGGGCTTCACTTTTATTACGCTGTCAGTCTGTGTATCGAAAATAAAAAATTCACTGGTGGATTCAGGAGCGCCAACTTTTGTTCTTCCGGGAATATCTTCCGTGAAGCCACTTTGAGTGACATAGTTTGGAACGATTGTATTTTTCGCCCCGACTGCTTGTTTGAAAAGACGATAAGTGATAAATCTACCATCGGGGCTGATGATCACATTGTTCAATGTCTTATCATCAATATAAATTGCTTTTATTTCTTTTTTTGCATTCAGTTTATTGATGGAATCACCGATGTCTTTTTTTTCTTTGCGCTCTCTTAGCACGTCAAAATTTTCAAGCTGATCTTTTTCCAGCCACTTCTCCTGCGCATTCATCGCATCTTTCTTTTCTTCTTTTGCTCCTTGCCTTCCGCGCCCTCTTGTTGGTTGCATTTCTGATTGGGCAGGAGCGGAGCCGCTTTTGAAGTTGGTAAGCTGCGTGGTGAGACCACTTGCGATATCCCAAGCATATAAATTCTGACTTCTTGTATAAACAACTTTTGTATCGTTAAAAGAAAAATCAGGATTGCTTTCGTAATCTTCTGTTTGTGTGATGCGGTGTTGCTTTCCTGTTTTTACATCCGTTAAAAATATATCGCCATCCTTGCTGAACACATAAGCGCTTCTTGTGCTGTTATAGGAAACTGTGTTAGAGTTAATAACGTCCTGTTGAAAACTAAAGCTGGCTTTTTGTGGTGCCGTGTTTTCCTTTGTGATATAATAGATGGAATCGCTCAATACTTTTTCTGGGTTCCATTCGAAAAGCAGGTATTTTGAATCGCTGCTCCAGTGAGGATTTGAAGGAGATGTGCCAATCCATTTTGGATCGCGCATGATTTTTTGAACGGTTAATGGCGCAAGGCTTGTTTGAGAGAAAATGGGTTGAAATGATAGCAATAGCAAGACAATGATCAAGCTTTTCATGTGTGTTGTGTTTTGGTTGTGAAACATGCTTTGAGCGATAAAGATAATTGTTTGAAGAATTATAGAAGAGGCAAAATGAAGAATGGAGCAATGAAGTGTTTTGTGATATGAGGACTTGCTCCAGAACGAAAATTTAAGAACTGCTTTATCCCAATGAAAATTTACACAGTTTACGCACATGGCTACAAACGGCATGATGTGTGACCATTTTAAGAACCCTGCTTATTCAACCACAATCCAATAAGATGAAAGAAGTAATTGTTGTTGCGATCGTACTATTCTTATATTTTATTATCTCCTACATGGTTTACAACCAATTGGTGAAAGCTAAAACCATGGGCTTCATCCTTATCACTACCAGTTATTTGGTATTCACTTATCTCTTATTTCTTTTGATGCTGCGGCTTGCAGAGTATGAATTAACGCCTAATCTTTATGATGATTCAATTCATGTGAATGAAATAACGCTTGCTGCATTTTTTGTTTGCACGCTCACAGCATTTATTAATATTGTTGCGGCACTATCAAGAAAAGAAAACAATAGAAAAACGAAAGCTGGCGGACAGATTACTTCCATTAGTGCGGCTCAATAAAACTTCTGGCATCTTTCTATCGTATTTAATAGGATGAAATCAATTCTGCTAATCATAACAGCAATGCTGATTGCTAATGCAGCTTTCAGTCAAAGCAATTTTCAGCAATACAATGAAGAGCGTGTCAGCATCACAAAAAATGGAATGTTTGTTTTGGGCGCATGGGGAACTGCAAACATTGCTGTTGGTGCCATCGGTCTTGCATCTTCTCATGGCGAGGCAAAATATTTTTATCAGATGAACTTGATATGGGGCGCAACGAATCTCGCGATCGCAGCCCCCACTTTTTTTAGTTTGAGAAGAAAGGCAAAAGATTATAATTTATCCGAAACGGTGAAGTCGCAATCTGCTGTTGAGAAAACTTTTTTTCTGAACGCAGGTCTTGATCTTGTTTATATGACGGCAGGTGCTTACTGTCTTCAAAAAGCAAATAACGATTCAAAGCATGACCTATACCGAGGTTATGGTAAAAGCCTTTTGCTGCAAGGTGGTGGACTGTTGATTTTTGATGTGTCGATGTCGATCATCAATATCAATCATGCAAAAAAATTGTACAAGATTTTGAACAGCATCCAGGTTTCGGGAAACAGTGCTGCCGTTCTTTGGAAATTTTGATAAAAGCTGTCTTAAAAACAGGATCGAAGATTGTAAGCAACTTTAGCTATGATAGCTTTCTGCGAAGAGAGATTCTTAAATTTAATTAGAGAGTGACACGTCATTGCGAGGACCGAAGCAATCTGATCTTAGAACAGGAACATATTACAATTCATAAAGTGGATTGCTTCGCAGAGCCTCGCAATGACGACCCGATTAGTTGGCAAATCTCTAATTTTTGATTGCAAGAAATCTATAGAGCCATTTTTTAACCAGCTTCTAATATGTGTGGTACACTATGGATTTTTTTCTACAGAAATCACATTGCCCGAACTGTCGATAACTGCGCTAATGCTGTTGATTGTTTTTGTTCCAACACTGTCTTTCAAACTGTATTTGCTAACCACTCGCATTTTGGAAATGCTCTCTGGCTGGTAGCTCGTCATCTCCGTTTTATAGCTCTCTGGATTTCTTATGGAAGCTTGCAAATATTTTTTTAATGGCTTGCAGGAATTATCTGTTGTATCAATAAATTTGGCTACCCACAGTTCTTCAAACCTTCCCATCTTTTTTCCTTTCGCCATCGGCGCATCTTCTAAAGACAAGGACTGTAGCGGTTTTGCGGAATCGTATTGAAAAATATAAACCATGTTGATGTTATCAAACCCGTTCAATTTATACTTCTTATCAAAGTACGTTTCTGTGCCAGATTTGTCTGGATTGCTGACGGCGATCAGCACAGCGCTGTCTTTAAAAAGAACCTGTTTCACATCATACAATGAATCTGATTTTAATTTTGCGGAGAGCGTTGCCGTATCTGCAACTAAGCCACTCAGTGCAATGCTTACAGTTGTCTTTTGATTTTTATCAACATAAATTTTGGTAAAAATCAGTCCCCCAAAAACAACAATAGCGGCGAGTATGATCAGGAAAGTTTTGATAAGAAAATGTTTTAATGAAATCCAAAATACGAAATCCTTGCCAAAAAATAATTTAGGAAATGATATCTCCTAAATTATTCTATAAGCCATCCGAGAATTAGTCCGCTCTAGTGCATAATTCTATTTATGATGTTCACCCAAAATCAAAGCCCTAAATGTAAATGCTTTGTACAAACTAAAAGATATCGAAGTACTGGCAGTTTATTAATGCACGGGTTATATCAACCCTTGAGACCGATGTGCCGATGCCAACATTGTCAGTTTGTGAATTGCTTATGAGCGTAAAGGAAAGAAAGAATAACAGGGAAAGTAAAATACTTTTTGTGGAAATAGAGGTTTATGATAAAGCGGTAAAATAATGCTGGGACAAAGCTAATTTTTATTTATTCCACTTGCTATGCCCAGAAAATAGGAGAGAATATTGAAACATTATTTTGCTTCAAGTGGTTGTGAAGCGGGATTCAGATTGGATTATTAGGGTTGCTGGAGTTTCCAGCAAGTCTTGAAATTTTTTTGCTTTAGGAGCTGGATGTACTACTTTCTTAAGAAGGGATAAACACAATATTTATATTCTTTATTAACAAGAATATGTTGCCAATCGTCTTTACATCGGTCCCAAAAACTTATGCCCGTTGAAATGCACTAAATGGTCGGGGTTGTCAGCCGTCCATACTTCGGTTTCATAAGCAATATCAAGTACCCAGTTTTTAAACTCATTTTTTGAAATAAAAGCAGTAACAAAAATTAAACCTGCCGTACATTCTTTCAACATCTTTTTTAGTTCCAGCACTCGTGTTTCACTCATTGGTCCAGAACTATGAACAGCTTCTATTAAATAGAGCCAGTTATTCTTTTTATCATAAGCAATGATGTCTGGTATTTCATCATTTAATAGTTTGAAAAAATTCAAGCTCGTGAGTTTTTCTTCCTCGATATGTAATATTTTATTTGCAGTATCTCCTATGTATAAGACTTCGCAACCATTCCCATATCGCGGTAAAAACTCTTCGATTATTTCTCTTTGCAATTGATTATGTTCTCCTTTAGATAATTCAATCATTTTATCGCCAGGAAGCTTGACTGGTATCTTTTCTATATTTCTTTTTCTTTCTAAAATCTCAACAAGCGGTTTTCTGTTTTTTACAAACAGCTTTAACTTGATATCCCATTCTTTTTTTCCATAAAATCTGATAACGCTTTTAAAATCTGTATCCAAAGAATAGCCTCTTGTGGGATCATTAGTTGCGGCATTGGGGTTCTTGCCGCTGTTGATTATCAAATCTCCAAGCACTAAAAGTTTCAAATGTTTTCTTCTTATATCATCATAAGATCCTGATGATATCTTTTCTTCATAATTATCGTTAATGAATTTGATGATTTCTCTTGTTGTCAAATGCCAATTTTCTTTAAGACTTTTTGCTTCTTTCCAAAATTTCGATATGCCAGCAACAGCAAGAAAACACATAGCCATGCTTTGTAAAGCTTTGGGAGTTTTATTCTCGAATGGAATGCCTACGGCTTCTAAAATATCTAAAGCCTCATTAATAAGTTTTTGAACACTTGCACTTTTTGTGCTTTTGCCAATATAATTTTTCATTGTCAAAAAAGAGTAAGCTCCCTATTTGGTTGTAGGTTGTTTTCTAAAATCTCTTCGGCAGAATAAAGATTATTCATTTGATAGCATTCTTTTAACGCGAGTGCTAATTGATAAGCTAAAAGTGGTGGCACAGCATTCCCTATCTGGTTAAATTGCTGTGTTTCATTTCCAGTAAATTCAAACCAATCTGGGAAGCTTTGAAGCCGTGCGGCTTCTCTGTGCAAAACCCTTCTTCTTTTTCCATCTTTCAATCTGACTCTATGCATATCGCCAGTTGCGCCAGCAAGGTTTCTACAAGTGAGTGTTCTTGCAGGTCTATCTGGATAAAGATCTCTGGGATTAATACAATCAGAAGCCTTTTCATATTTAGCAACATAAGTATCCATTGCAGCATTTAGAAATTTGCTTTCAGGAGGAGTTGTGAACATGATATCTCCAATGGCTTCACCTACGGTAACTTTTTTGGAATGTTGTTTTGGGAAATGAAATTTTGCTCTGTGACCAAAAACAAAAAGCCTTTCTCGATTTTGCGGAACTCCGAAATTGACAGCATTTAATAATTTATAATCGATTAAATAACCCAATTTTCTTAATTCCTGAATCACTAATTCAAAATACCATTTGTTAGTATAAAGCAATCCTCTTACATTTTCAAACATGAAAACTTTGGGCTGCAATTTTTTTACTGCATCAATAAAAACTGGAAAGCCATCTCTTGCATCTTCCATGCCCTTCTGATGACCACCAACACTAAATGGCTGGCACGGCGGGCCACCAATTATTATTTCTACATCGGGATATTCAAAATCAAGTCCAAGTTTTATAGCATGACAATCTCCTTCTAAGTTTTTATTATAAGTTTCAGCAGCAGCTTTATCCATTTCAAACCCAATAGTTTTATAGCCCGCTGCCTCAAAGCCAAGCGATAGACCGCCACAACCCGCAAAAAGGTCTAGAACGATTTCTTTTTCTGTAACACGTGGTTTTAATGTTTTATTTATATGCTCGATGTAGCCCATTATTTGTGTTGAATATCTTCAAAATTAATGAAAAAGTTTGTGGCAGTAAGATAAGCCCTCAAACTAAAAACTTGTTGTCTAAAATCTATTCCCCAAAACAAAAAAAGCCATTGCCTTTCGACAGTGACTTTGCTAACTGAAACCTAACTACTAACTCGTCTTCAACGTTTGCTTGCCATGAAAAACTTTTCGTGAAA
The DNA here is from genome assembly GCA_903927975.1 of uncultured Bacteroidota bacterium. Taxonomy (GTDB): domain Bacteria; phylum Bacteroidota; class Bacteroidia; order Chitinophagales; family Chitinophagaceae; genus Puia. Next base: position 17,912 of record CAIYPC010000186.1, read on the forward strand.
ATTTAATTTTTAAAACCGTCCTCATCATCTTTTATATAGTTTTTTAGTGTCGATG
>CAIYPC010000187.1 GCA_903927975.1 uncultured Bacteroidota bacterium
AAGAGAGGCTGCAAAATATAGTGAACAACTATGGGAAATTTGATAAGGAGAAATTAGTGAACGCTATCATAAGAATTAAAAAGAGATTAGGTCCGCTTGAAACAAAGAATGCAATTAACTATTTAGTGGAAGACGATGTGAAAAATTGCTTCTCTGTTTTGTTGAAGTATTATGATAAATCGTATTCAAAAAGTTTATTGCACCAAAGAGAAAATAGTGAATATAAAATCAAGACAATAGAATGCCTTTCGGTTGATGCAAGATATAATGTAGAACTTATTTTAAAAACATTTGAAAACATCATTGCATGATGATCATTGATAATAAAGAAGAAATAAAGCTTACGCAATATTCGCACGGTGCAGGATGTGGTTGCAAGATATCTCCCAAAGTATTGGACCAGATACTCGCAACTAATTTTGCGATGCCTGATAATGATAAATTGATTGTAGGAAATCATAGTAAGGATGATGCAGCCGTATATGATATGGGCAATGGCACAGCCCTTATTTCAACCACAGATTTCTTTATGCCAATTGTTGATGATGCTTTTGATTTTGGGCGAATTGCATCAGCCAATGCAATCAGCGATGTGTATGCGATGGGCGGCAAACCAATTCTTGCCATTGCAATCCTTGGCTGGCCTATTAATGTATTGCCTGCAAATATTGCGGCACGTGTTATTGAAGGCAGCAGGAGCATCTGCAAAGAAGCAGGCATACCATTGGCTGGTGGTCACAGCATCGATTCACCAGAGGCAATATTTGGTCTTGCAGTGAATGGAATGGTTGATATCAATAACATCAAACAAAATAATACTGCTAAGGAAGGGGATATATTATTTCTCACAAAAAAATTAGGTGTGGGTATTTTAACCACTGCTGAAAAAAAAGGTTTATTGCAAGAACCACATAAGCAACTGGCGCCGCAGCAAATGATGCAGCTTAATAAAGTTGGTGAAGCGTTGGGCAAAATAAAAGATGTTCATGCTATGACTGATGTTACGGGTTTCGGCTTGCTCGGGCATCTTACTGAAATGGCCGAAGGCAGTGGATTAAGCGCTGTGCTGAATTTTGAAAACATCCCATTGATAACAACATCTCTTCGCGATTATATCTCTGCGCAATGTGTGCCTGGTGGAACGAATAGAAATTGGGATAGCTATGGCGATAAAATTTCTTTTGATAATAGTGTTGATCAATTTTATGCAAAAGCTATTCTTGCGGATCCACAAACAAGTGGTGGTTTGTTGATTTCTGTTGCGCCGACTTCTGTAGATGAAATTGCTGGATTGCTTGCCGAATATGGTTTATATGCAGAACCCATTGGAGTTATTACTTCGCAACAAAAGAAAATAGTTATTGTGAAGAATTGATATAGCTTATTATTTTATTTTCAGATATACATGTGCGTTACATTTGGCAAAATCTGATTTTTTTATTTTGAATTTATCAGTCTCCCTTTTTTTCATGATCGATTTACAGAAATCATACATCAGAAATCGTACATTGTAATACCCATCGCCATTATTTACCTTTGCATGCAAAACAACATTAAATGGAATTAGGCATTAGCACATTTGTAGAACTCACACCCGATCAGCAAACCAACAAAACCATTAGCCCACATCAGCGCATGAGCGATTTGATGGAAGAAGTTGTGCTCGCAGATCAAGCAGGACTGGAATGTTTTGCAATAGGCGAACATCATCGCCCTGATTTTATTGCTTCTGCTCCGGCAGTTATTCTTGGAGCTGCTGCTGTGAAAACAAAAAACATTAAACTCAGTAGTGCAGTAACCGTGTTGAGTTCTGATGATCCTGTGAGGGTGTTTCAGGATTTTGCAACAGTTGATCTTTTATCTTCTGGTCGTGCAGAGATTATGGCGGGGCGTGGTTCATTCATTGAATCGTTCCCATTGTTCGGTTATGATCTGGAAGATTATGATACACTGTTCGCAGAAAAACTGAAGCTGCTGTTAAAAATAAATGATTCAGAAATGGTGAGCTGGAAAGGAGTTCATCGTGCGCCTATTAATAATCTAGGAGTGTACCCCCGACCATATCAACAAAAACTTCCGGTATGGATTGCCGTTGGGGGCACGCCTGCGTCAATAGTTCGTTCGGCTACATTGGGTTTGCCGTTGGCACTTGCAATCATTGGTGGCAGACCAGATCAATTTGTTCCTTTGGTAGAACTTTATCGCCGCACCTCACAAAAAGCTGGTCATGGTGAATTGCCATTGGCCATTCATTCGCATGGTTATGTTGCGGAGACTTCACAACAAGCTGCTGATGAATTTTATCCTTCATACTCTTATGTCATGAGCAAGCTTGGTCGTGAGCGTGGCTGGCCGCCTATGAGCAGGGAACAGTATGAAGCAGCAAGGAGCCCGCATGGCGCATTGCTTACAGGAAGCCCGCAACAAGTAATCGATAAAATATTATACGAGCATTCGCTTTTTAAAAACAGCCGTTTTTTATTACACATTAGCGTTGGCACGATGCCTCACGATAAAGTGATGCGAAGCATTGAATTGTTCGCTACAAAAGTTGCCCCAGAAGTGAGGAAGGCAGTCGGTAACTAACGGAGATGGATAAACGAAATGAACGCTCTACTGCAACGCTCCACCATTTGCGGTTGTTGATGTAGGTGGAATTTCTTTTGGCTTTTCTTTTTTCTTCTTTTTGAAAAGCTCATCAATCCTATCAAAATTTCTACGATAGGAGATGCTTGTTCCTGAACGGTTTGCTGTGCGGTTTGCTGTAGATATATAATTGTAAGAATCGCGATAGAATACGCTCACAGCAAGTCTTCCATCCTGAGTGATTTTATATTCCATGGTGATATCAGGAAGAAATTGAAATGATGACGCAGCAGCTTGTTGAGCGCTTAGACCAAAATCGAGCGCACTTCCAAAAGTAAAAGTCAGCCGCTCATTCAAAAAACTTTGGGCAAGAGAAAGATTCACGCTTGTGCGATCGAAAATTACTTTATCATCAACTATACCTGTTACATTCGTGCCACTATAAAAATTTGTATTCAGGTTGAGCTTCAGGTTTTTGTTGTTAAATGCTTTCTGAAAAACACTTGAAAATTGCTGACTGATTTGGTTTGACAGCATTCCGGTTATGCTATTCGTGATACCTGTAACTGCAGTGCCTGCTCCGAATACAGTGGTGCTATTTGACAGTGGGCCGAAGCTGTTAAACACAATGAGAAACGATACTTGTTTGTTCAGTTCGTTTTCGTCGTCCTGAATATATTGCAATAGAAATGCTGCATCCTGATCGTTTCTCAATGGGCTGTTTGGCGGTAGTTCTATTTGGAACTTTATTTTTGGGTGTGTAAGTTTTTCAGTTAGGTTCGCGATTACCCACACAGGTCCTTTAAATTGTTGCACCGCAGATCCATGGCTGATTGCTGCTCCAATAGAACTCGTGCCATAAGCCAAATCGCTGAAGCGGATATTTTCTGCTTCATAAATGGCTTCAATATTAATGTCAGCATCATAAGGATTTCCCCTCCATTGAATATAATTATCGCCGCCTTCTCGAAATATAAATGGCTTTTTGATAAAAGACTGGAAAGTAAAATTGTAACTGCCCTTATCAATTTCATAACGTCCTGCAATGCTTAGATCGTCACTAGTGCCAACGCGCATTTGAATATTGCCATGCCCTTTCGCTTTCATAATGTCGCCAGTTAGCGGATCAACTATCACATATACATTTGCCAGATTGTTTGCAGTTATATCCAGCTTCACCGTTAGGTTTGTTGCTTTGTGATCATATTGCGGCTGCATTTCTTTTCCATATACTTTCCATACTAAAAAATCTGCATCAGCACTTTCGCGTGTTGTGTTTAAGGGAAGAAAAATATCCGAACTGTCAGTTGGCTCACCTTTTATTTCCATCAGCATATTATCGTTCGGGCCTTTTAACGTCACGTTTGCCCTGCCAACCACTTTTCCATAAAACTGATTATTGTCGGTGGCTTTTGTATTCAGCAATAAAAGTTTATTTGTAGTGATTGAAAAATCATAAGCAAGATCATTAAAAGATTGATGCATCAACTTTCCGTGCTGCATTTCTCCCACATGACCAAAAGTATCTTTGATTTGAAATGAGCCGAAATCAATATACCCATCTCTCAATGCCACTGTTGCGGAAGGTATAAAATAGGTGCATTGTGTATAGAGCACTCTTAATTTCGCATCCTTCAATTTCACATCGCCCAAATATTTTAATTTATTGCCAGCTCCAACCACACGCAGTTGCCCCGATGCAAAACCTTTCACATTGTAGAAAACAGAGTTGATATATTTTTCCAGTAAGTCAACTTTTGTATCAGTAAAATTAGTGGTGATGTCGATCGGCTGTGCTGTTGCACTCAGGCTATCGGCAGTATTAAAAATCCCTTTTACATCGAAGTGATAATTTTTATTATCAGAGTTCACGTGAGCATCCACAAGTTGTGTTGACTTGTTATAGTCAGCAGCAATTTCAAGTTTCCCGACTGAATCATTATCAAACCTAAATTGTTCTGCCAGCCCGTCAAAATTGAAACCTGTTTCTTTGCTCAATGGATTTTTTATTTCTGCAGAACCTGTCAACAATCCTTCTATGCGATCACTCTTTACAATATAAGGAGTGAAGTCGCCAATGTTTATTTTCTTTAAATCAATATGTATATCATTCCATTTTCCTGTTGGAGAAGGATGGGTTGTAACAAGAACCTGCTGATCGTTGCTTGAAATTTTTAAAGAATTTGCTGTGATGATATTATTGTCAATAGAAAGCTCCCCGTCTTTTTGTATAGTCCACGGCTTGCTATTAATATCAAAAGTTGATTGATTGAATTTTATATGAACACCTGTTTGTGATGTTTTGATTTGTGCATCAACGTTAGCCGAATTTAATGTTTGATTAGCACTTGTAGTGATGCGCACATTTGACAAATCTTTTGCAGATCGAAGCCTTATGCGAGTGTTCGGAAAATGGAGGCTGTCATTCACATACACTTCTCCAATATTTGTTTCCAATGAAAGGCTGTCGAGTGTTCCGTTTCCTTTTACATTGGAATTGAAAAAAGAAAAATTCTTATACTTGAACTGAGGCACATCAGCATTCACATCGAGCAAATTGCTTTTTGTATTGATTCGCCCACTGATGGTAGTGTTATTAAAGCCGCTTAAATTTTTGTCGATAAAGCTTATATAATCATCCACTTTTTTTGTGGTAACAACAAAGCTGAAATTTTGCTCTGATAATTTTCCTGTAACGGGTTTGATATAAGCAGGATAATATTTATTCAAAAAAGTTTGAAAAGCATTCGGCAGATCGTGAATGGAGAATTCGCCCGCAATAGCGCCATCAAATTCATTGCTCACCACAGTAATGGATTTGCTATTTTCAGATACACTCGATTCTAGCGCAAGCGAATCAAAAGAAATGCGCTGTGCGTTTTTGTAAAGAGCAGCATCGTAAACTTTGGCAGTGCCAATAAAATTATCAATATTGCTTCCCGTGAAATTAAAGCGCAGCTTGCCACTGAACTCTAGGCTGTCTTTCATTAAATGGAGTTTCCTCAAATCAGTTCTGCCAACTTCTGCATTGAAGTCGAATTTCGGAGCCGCTCCGCTAAAATCAATCAGCCCTGATAGCTTTGCATCAAGATTAGGATCGTTTGAGATCAATTGTCCATTGAATTTCTTTTTTGCAATGGCACCATTCACTAAAATATTTTGATATTTATAATTACTGAACTCAATGCTTTTCACCGTTCCATCAAGCGTTGCATTTAATGTGGTTGAAGCAAGACCGATTCCTTTCACCGTACCTGCAAAAGCAACTTTCCCAAGATTGTCGTTATCGATAAATTTTCCGATATCAAAACTATCAGTACTGATGTTGCCTGAATAAATCGTTGGCTTATCGTCAGGAAATTTCATGTTCACATCAGTAACAACAGTGCCAAGATTTGTTTCGATGGTTCCGTTCGTTACAAAATCTTTTATAAATCCGGTGAAGGATCCTTTGAAACGGAACTGATCGATCCTGTCAATTCGCGGCACAGTAATATCTTTCAATTGAGGAACGAGTGTCGATGCATCTGCGTAATTAGTCCTAAAATCATTCGACTTAAATTCAATAAATGTTTTATCAATATCAGGAAGGCCTTTCAAATGTATGTCGCCATTCAACAGTGTATTTTTGCCAGCTTCAATAATAACTTTTGTTCCGCGCAAATTTTCAACAGGTCCTTTAATAATGCCGGTGAGCTTTATTTTTTTATTCCAATTTTTAAGAGCGGGAGCAAAAAAACCAATGTCATCGCTATCAACATAAGCATCAGAAAAATCTCCTTCCATCGTAATCCTTGTTGCATAGTCAGACATGTCATCAAACGTCTTAAAGCGCATCGCATAAAAATTACGGAGATGACTTTTACTTGTCTGCAAATCCAGTTTGTGGAACTCCATTGCTTCAGGGAAAAACCTAATAGACGAGGTGAGTTTTTTCACTTCGAACCCGCTGCGCTCTTTTGTGTTCAAAGACAATTGCGCAGTTACAGTGTCTTTATGAAGAACAACATTTTTAAAATTTCCATTGATGGCATAAAAAAGAATATGAGTGCCATCAAAATATTTCGTTGGTTGTTTTCCATCCGCTTTAAAATCTTTGAAAGAGCCATCCTCAATAGTTATTTGCTTAGCTGCAATATTCCAATCTGCGCCATTCAACCGCAAATGCAGCGGATCGTTCTTGAAGTACATTTGCGTATCAACAATCGGAGGTCTGTTGCCTGTATAATTGGTAATTGCAAATTCAGGTTTGGTCAAATCAATTGAATTGATTTTTGCAATCTTTTTTGAAAAATT
>CAIYPC010000188.1 GCA_903927975.1 uncultured Bacteroidota bacterium
ACGCTTGTTCATTCTACGAAAACGATTTCGTGAGTTTTAGTAGTCAGAATCTGTGATGCAGGTTGATCTGCAACGCAAAATTCTAGGTATATCGGGAGGAAATTCTTTTAAGCGTTTTAATACGTGCTCTATAGTGCGCTTACTGCCACTGCTTTGGCGGGGGTGGAATCGCGTATAACCAGGTTTGGCGAAAGAACGATATGCTTCTGACCCATGTCTTTGTTTTCTATTTGATCTATAAGAATCCTTATTGCATTCTTGCCAATCTGTTTAATGGGTTGTGAAATCACTGAGATTCCAGGAGATGCTAGTCTAAAAAGATCGTTGTCATCAAAGCATATAACGCCAATATCGCGGGCCACTTTTTTTCCCAGGTTCCTCAAACTCTCTAACCCTAATACACCTAGATTATTTGAAGTAAATAGTATAGCATCTATATCCGGGCGAGCTTTTAGAAACTTTTCAATTTGGATGACAATTTTTTCATCTTCAGATTTAAAAGAAACCTTTTTGACGAGCGCTGGCAAAAATGATAGTTTATTTTTTTTTAGGGCATCTTTATAACCTTCAAACCGCTCTTTCATTTGGATTTGTTCTGTTTCGTTCGTGATAAGGGCTATATTTCTATATCCTTGGTTAGCGAAGTAATCAACACTATCATAAGCTCCCTTATAATTATCCAATGTGACGTATGAAGCCGTTGCATTTTGAAAAAAACGATCAATCAGAACTAAAGGCCTTTTTTCAGCTATTAATTGCAAAACATCTGGCAACATGCTTAGAGTGGGTGCGATCAGATAACCATCCATTTGCTTATCCAACAATATCTTTAAAACATTTCTCGCCTTTCCTTCGTCATTTTCACTGCTGCAAAACATGACAGTATATCCAAATTTATCGGCTTCTTCCTCAACTATTTTTGATAAGTGAGCAAAGAAAAAATTGGAAATGTCGTCCACTATTAACCCTAATGTAAACGTTTTTCCAGTGCGCAAACTTTTGGCAAACTGATTGGGTCTATAATATAATTTCTCCGCTACCCGCTCAACTTTTGCAATCACCGAATCACTTATTTTCCTTTCTTTTCCATTTCCGTTCAGCACTATTGACACTGTCGTTACTGAAACTCCCGTTTTTTTTGCGATATCTTTCAGTGACGCCTTTTTCATTGACTAAAATTGCTTTTGGGTTTAGTGAAACATGAATACAAACGATTGCTTATACTTCCTATAAATCGGTCGATATAAAATTGAAAGAGACCCTTATAAGCTTTTATTCAAAGGCATATTGCAGTTACACGGCGAATCATACCTCTACTGCGCTTCACGCAAAAGAGTTGACAGAAGTTTAATCAATTGTTTGGTATATCAAGTCTGAATATAAAATTCTGCCCTTTCAAACTTAGGCAAGAAAATTATAGTTTGAGTAAACAAACGATTGCGTATCTTTTAGACGGTGGTTATCAGCCTGCTTTTATGGAACGCCAAATGTGATTCCAGGGTGATTTTCTTATATGAAACTATAGGCGACTCGCTTTCCTTTTTGTTGAGCAATTCCATCAGGATCTCTGTGGCTTTTTCTCCTTGCTGATAGGGAAACTGCTCAAGCGAAGCTACAGGAGGACAGGCTGTGTGGTAGCTCATTGGCATGTTGGAATAACTGACGAATGTGATATCCTCATTGATTCTTATATTTCGCTCTCTTGCAAACTGAATGGCGTCAAGTGCCACATAGTCGTTAAAAGCAATGAGCGCCGTGATCTTTCTTTTTAGGGACAGGAGCTGCCCCATCGCCTTTTCAGTACCTTCTTTCGTCAGGTCGGAAGAAAGTACCAGAGACGGATCAAATTTGAGTGGGTGGCTTTTCATGGCTTTAATATAGCCCTCCATTCGTTGCTGGGATGCAAACAAGTTTTCCGGGCCATTGATCATCCCGATAATCCGGTGACCGCTTTTCAACAGGAAATTCATTGCCTTCAAAGTCCCGGATTCCATATTACAGTTAACATAATGAATATCGGAAATATTTGGAATGCGGTCGAAAAAAACAACGGGGATGTCATATTTTTTTAGCATTTCAAAATGATCATAGTTCGTTGTGTTTTTGGCAATCGACACGATAAGCCCGTCAACGCGGCGTGCTTTCATTGCTTCCACAATCTGTTTTTCTTTGACCTCACTGTCGTGCGACTGACCTAGAAATATAGAATAATTACAATTGAATGAGCTGTCTTCAATAGCACTAAAAGCAGCGGAGAAAAATGATTCGGATAGCTCTGGAAGAATGACGCCGATTGTTGCAGTTCTTCTTTGCTGAAAGCGTATGGCAGCTTGATTGGGCTCATAATTCAGTTCGCCCGCCAATTGCCGGACGCGCATCTTTGTTCTCAAACCAATGCTGTGGTGATCATGTAACGCCCTTGACACAGTAGAGGCTGAAATTTGAAGCTTTTGCGCAATTTCTGTGATTGTTGCAAGATTCTTCATGATTAGATTGATTAAGTTTAAGCATTCAGTTTATGATTAGGTTCAAGACTTGCACGTCGATCATGTAATCGGTTGTGCCGGAAAATTAAAAGCGATTAACACCTGCTTGCCATGTACACGAGAGTGATTTCCCTCCACTGAATAGAAATGCCGAAACCGTAATTGTTTTAAAATAAATCCGAAGGATAGGTGGGAAATTAGTTTCGATACAGTTAACCCGAAAGAAACCGAGAATGTATGTATCATTTTCTTCATTCCTGGCATAGCAGTTAAGTAAATCGTTTTAGTAAATCGTTAAACCGCAATGAAAATACAAATATTATTAACCCCTTTTGCCTTTTGCTCAAAAAATTTCAAAGAATTAATATTGGAGAATTAACAGTCCACTAGCCAAAGCTGAGTTCTTTTCGCTCTCAATCTTAAATCAGGAGTAATCTTTTTCTAACGAAGAAATTTTAGCAAGGACTTCATTGATATTATGGCTATATCTATAATGATTTTTACAACTAAGAAATTGATTTCGCCTTGTGTCTATGAATAAGATTTTCAAGTGCAATATAATCCGGACGGTTGAATGGATAAATGAATAAGAACGTCTCCGTCATCCGTTAAAGGATCCCAATAATGTAAAGATTAAAAAATTATCAGCCATCCAAAATCACCCAACTTAAATCAACAATCATTCTCTAACAAAAAGCGCAGTTTTGTTTTGATATCGCACAATCTGTCTTGTCAACAAAAATCGCTTGAACATCAAAAAATATAAACGTTTTAGTTATGTTAGTTTATTGTTAAAGCATCTATATTTGATATTTTGCTGTCATATAAAAAGCTAATAGCTATCTAACCTATAATGATAGACCTTATTCAACAACGACTCCTACTAGAGAGAATTGCTGTTTTCAGCGATCAAGCCGCTTATAAAAAATTTTTTCAAGCTTTTTATAAAGACCTGAATCGTTTTGCATATTCTTTTGTGAAATCGAATGAAATTGCTGAAGAAATTGTTTCGGATGTTTTTGTTAACCTGTGGAAAAACAGGGTGCGCCTGCTTGAAATCGAAAACCTTAAAGTGTATTTATATGTGGCAGTAAAAAATCTGTCCATTAAACATATCACCAGAAACAGCCATAATGATGTCATCAGTTTAGACGAGCTTTCCGTCGACATCTCATCAACTGGTGCTTATGCCAACCCTGAAGAGATATATATTTCCACTGAAATAGCTGCAACCATACATGCCGCCATTCAAAAACTGCCGCCCCGCTGCAAAATAATTTACAAATTGATCCGGGAAGATGGCCTTCGATATAAAGAAGTGGCCGATATATTGAACCTTTCAGTAAAAACCATTGACGCGCAAATGATGATTGCCACAAAAAAAATCTGTCAATCCATGAACTTCAAACTGGACAGCTCCGAGAAAAAATAACTTTTTTTTAAGAAATCCCAAAAGCGCTTAGGGAAAACTGTCGGATAATGGTTCTTGATATAAAGCACCTATCAACATGCACCAAAACCGCATTTGGCAATTATTGTCCAGGAAGATGGATGGCGAAGCCAATATGGATGAGCTGCGCGAGCTGGAGCAATTGCTGATGACCCTTCCTGAAGACGCCTACAAAATTGATATAGTAACTTCTTACCTTCAAAAAAAGAATAATCCTGAAACATTCGACGAAGAAGAAACGCAGGCGTGGGAAAAGCATATCGATTCCATGCGCAGTTTGTATCCTGAAGAATTTAACGATACCATTGCACAGATTTTACCTCCGAGCCGGCTTTCAATAATCAGCCAACCTAAACGCCGCAAAGCGTTTGCTTTTTCCTTGTTGTTTATTGCTATGATTGGGATTTTATTTCTTCTATATCAAAAACAGGATAAGCCCTCATTTGCAAATAATAATCGTGTAGAGCACTCATCAGCACAAAAAAATCTTCCCCATCTGTCAAAAACAAAAATGCTGCTACCAGATGGCACACAGGTGTGGCTGAATGGCAACAGCCATATCAGTTACCTAGAAGATTTTGGAAAGAATAATAAACGAGAAGTAGCCCTTATCGGTGAAGCATTTTTTGATGTTACCCATAATGCTCGTGTGCCGTTTATTGTGCACGCAAAAGCAATCAATATCACAGTAAAGGGAACTGCTTTTAATGTGAAGGCATATCCCGAAGATAAAAATGTGGAAACTTCTTTATTAAGGGGCATGGTGGAAGTGTCCACCAAAGCAGACCCGAAAAGGAAATTCATTTTAAAGCCCAGTGAAAAAATCACCATTGCAGTGGCAACTGAAAACGAAACACTGAAACCCGTGACCGGCAAAAAGACATTAGTTGAAAAAAATAATGATACCAAGTTATATCATATTGACAATTTGCAGCCCGAGCCCAGCAGTAGTATTATACCCGAAGTGGCCTGGCTTCAAAACAAGTTGGTATTTAATGGCGAACCTTTATCAGAAATTGTTGAAAGGATGCAGCGTTGGTATGGCGCAACTATAGAAATAAAAGATAATCGCTTGAAAGATTTAAGATTTACAGGATCTTTTAACAATGAAACGCTCCGGCAGGCACTAAATGCATTACAAGCTACTTATCCATTTGAAATCAACGCGGATAATAATACCATAACACTTTACATCAAACAATAAAACATTATAGCGTATGAGGAAATAAAAAACATGTAAAAAAAGAAGTTGCACCAACACTTCCATAAAACTAAAAACCTAAACAGGAACCCGTTCAAATTATAAAATATTAGACGGATCCTCATTTTTCACCTACTAGCATTTTAAAAATATGAGAAAAAAAAAGACTGCCGGTCTGACGTTTTTTGAACCGTCACCAAAACTAAAATTCTTTTTTCTTGCAATGAAATTGACCACAATTCTACTGTTTATTGTTTGCATGAATGTTTCTGCAAACGGATTCACGCAGGAAACGATTAATCTTTCTGTAAAAAACGTGGAGTTAAAAAAGCTATGCTCCATGATTGAAAAAAAGACCGACTACCGGTTTTTGTATTATGATGGGGCCATACCCCAATACAAAAAAGTGGATGTGGATGTATCGGGCGCGTCTATTGAGCAGGTGCTCAACGCAGCTTTTCTGAACACACTGCTGAAATATAAAGTGATGGACAATAAGCTCGTCGTTATTTCGTCTGCTATTGTTTCTGTAGAGAACGTAATCGTGAAAGGAAGGATCATTGACGAAAAAAACCAGCCTTTGGTCGGGGCGAGCATCAAAATTAAGGGAGCAAATTCTGGCACTAGCTCCGATGCAAATGGCGATTTTTCAATAAAAGTTCCCGCGCATTCGACTATTGTCGTTTCACATGTAGGTTACCAGACGCAGGAATTTGTAATTGACAAAAACGAAACCATCAGCGTGCAACTTAAGCCGGGTGATAAAACGCTAGATGAGGTGGTAGTTACAGCTTTAGGCATTAGCAAAGCAAAAAAAGCTTTGGGTTATGCAACCACCACCATAAAATCAGACGTAATAACTGAAGCAGGATCGCCCAATGTGGTGACAGCTCTTTATGGAGATATACCGGGCGTAAAAATCGCTGCTGCACCGGGCGGCGCAACCAGCGGTGTAAGCATTATTATCCGCGGAGCTTCTTCTATCAATTTCCAACAACAGCCATTGTTGATTATTGACGGTGTGCCTGCTAGAAATGGGGACTTTAACTCAGGTAGTGGCCGTATCGGCAATAACGGTATAAGTGAAATTAACCCGGAAGACGTTGACAACGTCACCGTCCTAAAGGGAGCAGCAGCAGCAGCCCTATATGGCTCTGAAGCTTCTAACGGCGTTATTTTGATAACCACAAAATCCGGCAAAGGCAAACAGGGATTTGGTATTGAGTTCAGTACTTATTATGATCAAGACAAAATCGCCTATATACCACAATTTCAAACCTACAGAGGGCCCGGACATTTCATCAACTATTCAACCTTGCATACCGGCAATATCAATGCTTCAAACGAAAATGGTTTAGATGTTGATGGCTGGGATCATGTAACATACAATGGCACAAGCTATCGTAGCTTGGTAAATTCAATTGGCCAAGGCGGTAGCACAACGCCTAATCTTTATTTTGGACCTAAGTATGATGGCCAACCAACTATATACTGGGATCATCAGGTGAGACCGTATCTGCCGCAAAAAAATAGCTATGCGGACACCTGGCAGACGGCACATAACTCGACAACAAATGTTGCTTTTACGAATAATACAGAAAAAACGACAACAAGGTTTTCTTACACATACGATCATACGGAAGGGCTAAGTTTGAATTCGCGCAATGACAAACACAATTTTAGTTTGAACAATACATTCCGGTTGACTCCAAGCTTAACGCTCCAGACAATTGTGAATTATTTCAATTGGCATATTCATGATCGCCCTACCGGCACAAGTGGCCTGCTTCTTGGTTTTGGCGGCATGCTCGGGCCTTCTGATAATGGAAGCTGGTACAGAAGAGAAGCACAGACAAGTTTGGGCTACAAATATGTAACCAACGGGAACCCCAGCTTAACACCGAATGAAAATATTTATTTCGGAAATCTTAAGACCAATACACTGGACTACGTATATGATCGGCTGGCAAACAGTCAAGACGAAAATGAGAATAGATTAAACGGTGTAATCAGGGCTGATTGGAAAATAAACAAAGATTTTCTGTTCACTGTGAGAACTTCAACAGACATCACAAACACGCTCACCTATGGCAAGGAAAAGAATGAGGTGCCACTGGCACTCGGTAATTCCGGCGGCTATACCATAGGTACCTTAAATGATGAAATATACTATGGTGATGCAAAATTGAACTACACCAAAAACATCACAAAAGATATCAATCTGAATGCTTCTGCAGGTTATACTGCCCAATATGAAAAAACGCTAAACACTGGTATTAGAACCGATGGTGGCTTAAGCGTTGAAAATAAATATGACCTGTCTGCATCTATCAACCCAGTTGTAGGAACTCTGGCAAATAACCATTTTTCAGCAGAAGGTTATTTATTGAAAGATGCTTTATTTGGCATCTTAGATCTTAGTTATAAAAACTATCTCTTCTTAGAAGGAACAATAAGACAGGACAGAACATCTACAATGCCGCCGGGCAACAACACGTTCTATTATCCGGCAGTAAATGCATCGTTTATAATATCTGATGCATTCAAATTGCCGACAATATTTAATTATTTGAAAGCCCGTGCGTCTTATGGACTGGTGGGTAACTATCCGGCGCAATATGTTTCAAATACATCTTATGGCCTATCAAATACCGGAGGTTATTCTTATACGACGATAAATACAAACCCCTACGGTAATGAATTTATCAAACCGGAAAGAAGGCATGAATTTGAGACAGGTGTAGAAGGTCAGATGTTGAAGAACAGATTGGGTTTTGACCTTACCTACTATTACAATAAGATCACCGACCAGATCACGAATTTAACACTTCCTAATACCACAGGCGCTCAGAGCATCCTTCAGAACGCTGGTTCTTTGAGCAACGCTGGGATTGAAGTCAATATCACTGCCACGCCAATCAAAACAAAGAACTTCACTTGGACGGTGATTTTGAATTTTACGCATAACGCAAACAAGTTATTGAGCCTGGCTTCGGGCCAGAACGAAATATTGTTAGGTGTGTTTGATAGCGAGGTTGCTTATAAAGCCAAAGTGGGCAGACCGCTGGGCGATTATTGGGCTCCTACCCATTGGCAAACAAAGGGGCAGAATACAATCAGTTCGAATGGGCTTTACCTGTTGGATTATCAAAATCTGCAAAACGTAGGTAATTCTCAGGAAACAGGAGTGGGC
Source organism: uncultured Bacteroidota bacterium (assembly GCA_903927975.1). Lineage (GTDB taxonomy): Bacteria > Bacteroidota > Bacteroidia > Chitinophagales > Chitinophagaceae > Puia. The sequence goes on from CAIYPC010000188.1 coordinate 8,331, forward strand.
GGCTTTAGGAATACGCTCAGGTACAAAAATTTCACGCTGAACTTCTCAGTTGATTATAAAATCGGCGGATCAGAATCCACAACTGCGTTACAATGGCTGAAAGCTTTGGGTTATACCAAAAACACCTTGCAAGCCACGGATAAGGCTCACGGCGGGATTTCTTACTATCAGGTAAACAACAATGGCGCAATCCAGGGTGTTCAGACCACTGGTACTGCCGGTCCTCAGGGTCAGCCGGTTTATGATAACGGGATGCTTTTAAAGGGGGTGCAACTCGACGGAACTCCTAACAATGTAGTTGTATCATCTGCCTATTTCTACCGCACAGAGTATAATTCGAGTGACGCGAGTTTAGGAAGTGTAGGACCTACAGCAGGAGATTTGGAGTATGAATATGTTGCAAAAAACACATATTTCAAATTCCGCGAAGTCAGTTTTTCTTATTCGTTCCCAACACCGGTTCTCACAAAATTCCATGCAACCAATTTGAGCTTGTCGATATTTGGTAGAAACCTCTTTTATATCTATAGAACGATTAAAGACGCCGATGCTGAACAATTTACTTCCGGAAGTGGTTGGGGATATCAGAACGGAGGCACAACGAGCAATCTGGGGAATACGAACCCGTCGTCTCGTTCTTATGGTGTAATGCTGAGGGCTAATTTTTAACTTAGTTAACTAAGTTTATTTATAAGTAAAAAAGAAAAAATTATGAAAAGAACATCATTATATTACATAGTTCTTCTAATGCTTGTTTTTGCTGGCTGTAGCAAAAGTAAATTTGGAGAATATTATCAAAATCCTTCAAGCACGAGTACAACGACTCCTGAAAAGCAATGGACAGGATTCAACCAAGATTTGGTCGGTTATGAATCCCCTCAGTACTATGCTTATTTCGTTGAATGGCAGACTACGGCACTGAATTTTACGCAGGTCACTGCTTATCAGAATATCGCTAAGCGATACGAGCCTATCTTTCAGTACGCGGGCGGTGATGACAAATGGAATCATTACTACGACTTTATGACCCAGTATAGAAACTTTGTTGCGGTGTATTCTGCTCTGCCAGCGGCAGCACAAGCACAGTACAGGATTTTTAAGATCACTGCTGATATCCATCTTTATGATGAGACGCAAAAAATGGTTGACACTTACGGTGATCTTCCATGGTCAAAGGCGGGGCTTATAACTACCAATGGCGGGGATATCGCTTCATCGTATGCAACTTATGACAAGGCTCCTGATATTTATCAGACGATGCTGGACAGCTTACAGGGACATGCCACTGAGCTGAACACAATAGCTACTTCCAGCCCACTTACATCTGCCATTGCTACTATTTTTAGAAATCAGGACTTTATGAACAAGGGCAGTGTTCTTCAATGGCAGAAATATTGCAATTCTCTTCGGATCAGAATGCTGATGCGCGTTTCAGGTGTATCGCAATTTAGTTCAAGAGCAAATACAGAAATTGCCTCTATTCTTGCTAACCCTTCAACTTATCCCATTTGTAATGGAGGAAGCACATCGGCAGGTGTTTTTGGGAGTGGTGCTACTGGTTACACAGATGGTGTTTATGTTGTGCCGAATCCCGGCAATTCGGCTTTCAGATCTAGCCTTAATAGTAACAATTCACCTACTGGTGGTGGACTGGTAGGCTGGGGTTATGCTGACCGTACAACAAAGACGATGATCGACACGCTTGTTAATAATAATGACCCAAGATTGCATTTGTTATTCCAGCCCGGCTCCGCATCGGGCGACTCGCTTATTGGCTTGGACGAAAGCCTGGATGCAGGCACTCAAAGTGCCCTGCTGACAGGAAATAAAATCGCGCTATATAATTATGGCATCACATCCAGCACTTTACTTCCGGTGCAGTATTTCACATCTCAGGAAATACAGTTACTGATAGCGGATTATTATACCAATATTGCCCCAGATCCTATAATGGCGGGGAAAGCTTATGCGGCTGGCATTACGAATTCTATCAAGTGGTATAACTGGCTTGATTCAACAAGCGATAATAAAAACATAATAAATGGCAGTTATGTCTATTCATCACCCACAGACGCACAGATTTCAACTTATATCAATTCCAGCAACATCAAATGGTCAGTTAATGCAACTACTGCTCAACAAAACGAATTGATTGGGTTACAAAAATGGATCAATTACAATGTATTTCAACCCAATGAGGTCTGGTCTGAAGTTAGAAGAACAGGTTATCCTACATTGACTTTTGTACCGGATAATACTTCTACTCTTGCCCCATTGCCATCGAACAGATTCTACTATCCTGTAAATGAAGTATTGTATAATACTACAAATTACAATGCTGCGACAAACAGTGGTGCTACCAATATTCCTACGACCAAAATATTCTGGCAGCCATAAAATAAATTAAATGGTCTAAAAAAGAGAGGCAGCCTTTGGGCTGCCTCTCTTTTTTAGTATCTACTAAAGGCCAAGAAAAGCAACAAAAGACAAATGAAATCAGCATGCACTGTATATACTGCCTGTATAATGTGGATGATGTAGTGCGGTCACTTTCCGATGCAGAACTTACTAAAAATATAATCTAACTGATCTTCGTTCGTAATCTCTCCGGTTATTTCTCCAAGATAATACAAACATTGTCTAATATCAGGCGCAATCAAATCACCAGAGCGCTTTTCATCAAGACCTTTTTGAATATCACGGAGTGATTGTGACACTTTTTGCAGTGCATACAAATGGCGTTCATTGGTTATAACGGTGTCGCCTACCTGAATTTTATCTTTTAGAACTGCATCGACCAAATGCTTTTGCAATACATTAATATTATTTTGCTGCTTCGCAGAAATGAAAATAACTTCTTTAAGGCTGGAAAATTTTTCAGTCAATTTTTTTATATCCAGCAAGTCCGTTTTGTTGGCAACCAATAAAAAAACTTTGTTTTGCTTTTGCAGCTCATTCCTTTTTTCAATAATAAACTTTGCATCTTCATTCGCATCAAAAAGATAAACGACTATATCAGCAATTTGAATTTTGGCGAGGCTTCTTTCAATACCAATGTTTTCAATAACATCATTTGCATGTTCTCTAATTCCTGCTGTATCAATCAATCTAAAAAGAATACCATCGATATTAATCACTTCTTCAATCGTGTCTCTCGTTGTGCCAGCTATTTCGCTCACAATCGCTCTTTCATCATTCAACAACGCATTCAGCAAAGTAGATTTACCAGAATTTGGTTTTCCTACAATAGCAACCTGCACACCATTTTTTATTACGTTACCAAGTTTGAAAGAATTGATAAGCTGATTGGTTATTATATTGGCTTCTGTTATCAGTTCATAAAATTTTTTCCTGTCTGCAAATTCAACATCCTCCTGAGAAAAATCTAGTTCCAGTTCAATCAATGCAGAAAAGCTTAATAACTGATCACGTAATTTTTTTAGCACTTCCGAAAAACCACCGCGCATATTATGAAGCGCTGTTTTAAGAGAGGCATTGCTATTGCTTGCAATCAGGTCGGCAACTGCTTCTGCTTGTGTAAGATCGAGCTTGCCATTCAGAAATGCACGCTGTGTGAATTCGCCAGGCTTTGCAAGTCTCGCTCCTTTGTTTAAAATTGCCTGTATTATTTTTTCATGAATGAATGGCGAACCATGACATGAAATCTCAATCACATCTTCACCAGTATATGATTTCGGATTTTTAAATATAGAAACTACAACTTCATCAATTATTTTATCCTCATCTTTTAACTGCCCAACATGCAGCGTATGTGAAAGTTGTATTGATATTTTTTTTGAAGGAAATAATTGATCAATAATTTCAAGTGCATTTTTGCCGCTTATTCTTATTAAGCCAATCGCCCCTATTCCCGGTGCTGTAGCTAATGCAACAATCGTATCATCCCACCCAACTAATTTGCCCAACATTGAATCAACATTTTTTCAAACCTACGTGAAAAAGAATAAATAAAAAATCCTCTCTGAAATTGAGAGGATTTGAAAATTATTTCATGAAGAAATCTTATTCAGTATTCATCTTAAAAACAATTGGCTGTTTCTTATACGATTTCACCTCACGGCCATTCTGAATTGCTGGTGTCCATTTACCGCTTTTCTTAATCACACGTATTGCTTCCTCTCTCAAGCCTCCTGCATCAGGTCCGCTTACTGCCTGAACATCGCTGATGTTTCCTTCCTTATCAACTATAAATTGAACAATCACTGTGCCTTGAATTTCATTGTTAATGGCTTCATCAGGATAATGCAAAGTTTTATTTAAGTAGCGCGACCATGCATCTGCTCCACCAACATACGAGGATTCAATTTCCACTTTCCTAAATATATCATCATCGCTATTGTCAACTTTTTTTGGTGTAGATACAATTCCTTTGCCAATATCAACGGGAGATTCTGTTCCATCAAATGCTTCGCCTTTCTGGTTGAAGTTCCCGATTTTTGCTGTTTCTACATCTTTATTTTCAGGTGGCATTTCTTCCTTCTTCACATCATTATCGGGCACAATTCTAGGAGGAGTCAGCTTTATTGTTTCCACTTTCGGGGGATCAATCTTTGGAGGTGGCGTTGGAGGCAATGGATCTTTTTCAGGAGGAACATTCATCAACTCAACATCTTTCACCTGAACAATTTTTGTTCTGTTGTTCTTGCCAAAATTTCCTGCAAGTAAATAGCCTCCAAACAAAAGAGAGAGCAAGGAAACCATTGTAATGATAGAAACGGTAAGCCTTTTGTTGTATGTCTTGCGAAGATCATAAGCACCATATTCTTTGTTTCTTTTTTCAAAGATGATGTCGAGGACATCTGCCTGTAAAATTTTATTTGCGTCCATAGTTTTAGTTTTTTCTAAGACACACAATTAATATCATTCCATAATTTTTTTTGAAAAGAAAACTTAGTAAGAATATTTCACAAAAAAATAATCAAAGAGAAAATCGCAGATCAAATTTTCAGATCACAAAAAATTGCACGCAGAGGCGCAGAGAGCGCAGAGTAAAAAAAGTAACAATAATAAATCAGTAACATATCTATGTACCCCAATCTCACAAATCACATAAATCCTATAAATCCCAGTTCAGACAAATAAAAAATCCTCCCTGAAACAGAGAGGATTTGAAAATTATTTTGTGAAGAAAAATTCTACTGAGAATCTAATTTGAAAACAATCGGCTGTTTCTTATAAGACTTTACCTGACGTCCATTTTGAACAGCAGGAGTCCATGTACCACTTTTCTTGATAACGCGAACTGCTTCATCTCTGAGGCCTCCATCAGTTGGGCCGCTCACTGCTTGCACATCACTTACGTTGCCTTCTTTGTCAACAATAAACTGAACTGTTACAGTTCCCTGAATTTCATTGTTGATGGCTTCGTCAGGATAATGCAAAGTTTTTCCGAGGTAACGAGCCCATTGTTCTGCCCCACCAGGATAAGAAGATTCAATTTCAACCTTTGTAAATGTTTTATCGTAATCTTCTTCATCTTTTTTAGGAGCTTCTACAACGCCTTTACCCTGATCAACAGGAGCAGCAAGACCTTCATCTTTTACACCTTCCTGATTAACTGTACCGATTTTGGTATCTTCCAGTTTTTCTTGTTCTGGTGGTTTTTCTTCCTCTTTCACCTTTTCATCAGGCACAATTTTAGGAGGTGTGAACTTCGCCATTTCTACTTTTGGGGGCTCCACTTTTGGGGGAGGCGGCGGTGGCGGCTCATTCTTCTTTTCTTCTTTAACATCTTCTAGCTGCACGTCCTGCACAGTCATAGCCTGTTTTTTAGGACCATTGTTGATTACTCCTGCAACCAAATAGCCTACAAACAAAAGGAGAAGCAGCGCAACCATAGAAATGATGGCAACCCAAAGTCTTTTATTATACGTCTTTCGCAGATCGTATGCGCCATACTCTTTGTTCCTACCCTCGAATATGATGTCGAGTATATCGGCATTCAAAATCTTATTTATATCCATTTTCGGAGTTTTATTAATGACTCAAAATGAGCAAAATTGCATAAAATTCTGCCCTTCTATTTTATACCATTTGCCGATTCGGTAGCCTGTACTACCTGCAATTCAGGGGCACTGATATCCACAAGGGCAAAGCGTTTTATTTCATCAATCGTCATTTCATCTAAAATATTAACGGTGTTCTTATAAGTTGCATCTGCCGTTGGCTTCAAAACAACCACAAAATCTTTGGGATCTGTTCTTCTTTTTTTATCAAGAATAACATCGCGTATTGCTTTGAAGTTAGAACTCTGCAACTTAGTTGGATCATCTCCCTCATAATAATATACTTGATCATTTTTACCAAGCATGATGGTGAGAACAGCTGAAAGTTTTACTTTGTTCTGCTCTTCAGGCTTGTCCACATCCTTTGGCAGGAACAGCTTCATAGCCGTTGGCTGACTCATTGTTGTGGTGAAAATGAAGAATGTTATTAAAAGAAATCCCAAATCTACCATGGGCGTAAGATCTACGCGAGTAGACATTTTCTTTCCTTTTTTTACGCCGGGTCCTTTTTTGTGACCGCCACCCGACGATGTATCCATTTCTGCCATGACATCATTTTTTTAATTGATAATAAAATTTGCTCTAGGATGCACCCTTTGTCCCCGTGGCCATATTCGTTTTATACAGCTCAGTTCCCGGTGGAACAGCAACAGGATTGGTGACCATCTGGAACTTCATCTGATCGTTCTTTTTCAAAGCATCTGTAACACCTTTAAAAGAAGGATATTTTGCAGCATCGTCGCCTTTCAACAAAATGTTCATTTTTTTACCATCTTGAAAAAAAGCAGCAGCAGCAGCGTGTATCCATTCAGTCATTTGATTATCTGTGCTATCTCTAACTGGAATTCCCGCCAAAACAATACCTTTCTGTTCGTCAGGCGTTTTGCTCAAATAAGATTTCAATTGAGTGAAAGGAACGCCGATATAAGCTGAGGCATTCTTTGAAAAATTTGCTTTTTCAGTAGCAGTCAATCCAAGATTTTTTGATGTATTCACTTCATCAATCATCTCAGCTTTCTGTGTTGGATTTGCATCTGAAACTGAAAGGTAAACCTTGCCATCCTTGTCGATAGTTATCATCACTACATCTTTTTCCGGAGCAATTTTAGAGGACACTGAATTAGGCGTCTCCACGTGAAGCGCTTCCGGTGGCTTGAATTTGGTAGCAAGAATGAAGAATGATAATAACAGGAATGCAACATCGCACATCGCCGTCATATCAATGTTCGTGCTCTTGCGTGGTAATTTCGCTCTTCCCATTGTTTAAATATTTTTATTAAGATTCATGAATTCAATTATTCCACAAATTTCATGCAGAATATTTTCGCTTATTTATATAATGAAGCAAAGCTTTGTGTTAAAGTAAAGCCGCTTTCATCAATGCCATAAGTGATGCCATCAATCTTTGTTGTGAAAATATTATACATGATAATAGAAATAGCAGAAGTTCCGATACCGAGTGCTGTGTTATACAATGCTTCAGAAATACCTTGAGAAAGTTTTTGTGCCGCTTCGCCGCCGCCGCTGTCGCCCAATGCAGAGAATGAACGAATCATGCCCATTACTGTACCTAACAAACCAAGCAATGTTGCAACAGAAGCAATGGTCGAAAGGAACACAAGATTTTTTTCAAGCATCGGCAGTTCAAGTGCTGTTGCTTCTTCCACTTCTTTTTGAATAGCCAATACCTTTTGATCGGTATCAAGCTCTGTAGAACTGATCATCTCTTTATACTTGCGAAGGCCTGCTTTCATTACATTGCCTACGCTGCCTTTTTGTTTGTCACATTCACTAATCGCAGCATCCACATTTTTATTAGCAAGATTGTATTGCACTTTGCGGATGAACTCGGCGATATTGCCTGTGCCTGTTGCTTTGCTGATTGTGAGGAAACGCTCAATAACGAAAGTGAGCACTGTAAGGAAACAGCCAATTAACACTGGTACTATTATACCACCCTGATACATTCTTGCGAAACTGCCTTTTGCACCTTCGTGAGACGGCCAAAAACCACCACTCGGATCTGGATGTGTAAAGTTGTCGCTGCTGCCAATAATGAAACGCCAGATTAAATAACCTGAAAGTATGCACAGCAATGGTGCTACCCACGAAATTGAATTCCCACTTTTCTTAGGTTGAACGGACGTCGAAGTTTTAGCAGCCGTTGCAGTTGGTTTTGTTTCAGCCATGATCGTTTGTTTTTAGTTTTTAAAAAAATGAAGTATGAGATTGCCAATAAATAACTTTACAATGCTAATGAAAAAAACTTTTCAATATATAAATCCGGTAACAAATTTTTTCAGGGACACACAAGTTAAGAAATTTATTGAATCACAAAAATCAAATAATTTTCATTTTCACTCAATGATTAATTTCAAGCCACCCGTGTAAATCTAAGTTTTTTTAAAGTTCCATTGTTTATCTTCATTCCTTAATAAAAACTGTTTATGAACCATCTCAAACGTTTGCGTTATTCTATCATTATCTTATTATTAATTAGTTCATTCACGTCGGCTGTTGCTCAGGATAAAAAGACAGCGCCTCCGACAGGTGCTCCTGCAATGCCGGCTACGCCTCCGGGCCCGCCGAAAACAGGTACTAAGCCTTACAAAGAAATTATTACTGATAAAGCAAAAACAACTGTTGGTTTAATTACCATTCACAAAGTAGAGGACAAATGGTATTTCGAAATTCCCGATTCACTTTTTGGAAGAGAAATACTGGCAATTACCCGTGTTGCCAAAACCGCTACTGGCGCGGGTTATGGAGGCGAAGAAGCAAATGAGCAAGTGCTTCGTTTTGAAAAAGGCCCTGATCATAAAATTTTTATCAGGGTTGTTTTTTATGTGAATGTTGCTTCTGATACATTACCTATTTATCAGGCTGTGAAAAATTCAAATGTTGAACCCATTGCTGCGGCATTTGATTTAAAATCTTATGGAAAAGATAGCACAGGTGCGGTGATTGATGTGACTGATTTTTTCAAAGGTGACAATCAAATTGTCTCTCTATCATCAGCAGCAAAAAGAGCATATAATTTAAATGCGCCTTCATCTGATCGCTCGTATATCAATTATATAAAAACTTTTCCAATCAATACCGAGGTTAGGGTAACACGCACCTACTCAGCGTCAACCCCGCCGCCAGGACTTTCTTTATTTCCTTCTGCAAGTTTAATTGCTGCGGCAGAGGCAGGCGCGGTAACACTTGAGATGAATACATCCATGGTGCTTCTCCCTAAAACACCTTATAGGCATAGATTTTATGATGAACGTGTTTCTTATTTTTCTGATGGCTATACCAATTATGGTCTTGATGTACAAAAATCACAATCAGAAAGATTCATCACAAGATGGCGTCTTGAGCCAAAACCAGAAGATGTTGAAAAAATGAAACGAGGGGAATTGGTGGAACCACAAAAACCAATTGTGTATTATATAGATCCGGCAACACCCGTTAA
>CAIYPC010000189.1 GCA_903927975.1 uncultured Bacteroidota bacterium
CGTACGTCATCGTGCTAATCTTCATTGTTGCGGGGGTGATTACCCCAACCACGGACATGCTAAACCAGACGTTGCTGGCGTTGCCGATGTGCTTGCTGTATATTCATAAGGGGTTAATGCGGTGCTTAAACCATTATAAATTGCAAACTGCCTGTAAATATTACTTTGCTGAAAACAATCAAGGATACCAAATTTGAGGTATGCATTTTTTATTCCACTCCCTACAGATTTGATAGGGAATTTTAAATCTGCAGTAATTCTTGTTGGCGGGACAAATGGCAAATATTTATCCGAATCAGGAACATTTTTTAAGCCTCCATAAACCATGCTCAATGTTGAATTTAATTCTATCCATGGCAACTCAGATGGATGAAGAGTGAGCGCTAATTCACCACCGTATAATTGCGCTTTTCCTTGCGTGTATTTATAAACTGGCGCTGCACCCAACCCAGCAGCATTCAGTGAATTATTAATGGAGTCGCCACCAAATACACTCTGCAAACCTTGCGCATAAATAAATTTATCAATACTATTATTGAATGCATTTATTTCAATACTAATATCTCTTGAATTAATTCCGAAAGTCACATCTTCTTCGAGGCTTGATTCCGGTTTCAAACTAGGATCGCCGATTTCATAAACAACCGTTCCATCATGCACTCCATTGGCAGCGCACTCTGCAACATTTGGCGCACGCCAGCCTCGTGCAATATTTACTTTTGCGTACACATTGTTTGTAAAATTGTATGCCCCACCCGCACTAAACGACAATCCACTAAAATGCGAAGTGAAACCAACAAACTCATGAAATGCATTAGGATCGCCTGGCGATACAGGTGCCTGCGTTGTTGAATCTACCCAATGATCAAGACCATTAAAAGCTCTGGTGTCATAACGAATGCCGCCACTCAAATTAAGATTGCCAATTTTTTGATTGGCAATTGCAAAAGCCCCAATCTGAAAAAAATTATAATTCGGAATAAGCAACAACGTTCCCAAACTTTGTGATGACTGATAAACGCCATTCACCCCGCCGGAAATATTAAAGCCACCAATTTGCGGAGATATATAACGTAGATCATAGGTCGCCGCATTTGAAGAATAAAATATATTTGGCGTATTTGGTATCGTTGGATCATTTGTTTCTTGACGCTGATTTTTTTGCCATGAAAAAATTCCTGTGATTCTTCCATCACCAACTGCAATACTATTATCCCAAACAATTTTCGTGTGTCGTATTCTTTGATTGATAACAAATGGCGTGTAGGATTTCTGTTCTTGATTTGTTGGTATTTCATAAGAGGGCGCGCCACCATTCAAATCAGGATATGCAACTTGTCTTTCCATAATGCCAGTTGCGGAATCTCTCGTTCCATCAACAATTCCAGTATGCATTTCAAAATAGCCTGCGTGCAATTGAGTATATCCCCATTTGCGATGAAGCCCGATTGTTCCATCCGCATTAAAATTGCTGAATTGAGAATTCAAAACATAGCCGTCATATTTATTTTGATAAGCATGAGCCATAATATTATCAACCCTCGCACTCCATGAAATACCGTTTTTTGTTCCGGCGATATGTGCCATATTATTTATCAATCCATTATTGGTTTGATAATTGAATAAAATATCACCCTTCGTTTGTCCTTCAGGAAGCGGCTGCTCAGGAATCAGATTAATAACACCTGCTATTGCATCAGAACCATAAGCAAGAGAAGCAGGACCTTTTAAAATTTCATATCTGTTCACTGCATCAGGATCTGCTTCAATGCCAAACTCATCAAACCACGCTTGATCTACTTGCTCAACTCCATCATTCACCGTTAGCACACGGTTGTATCCCAATCCCCTGATCACTGGTTTTGAAATGCTCTGCCCATCGGTGATTGCAGAAACGCCCGGCACTTTGGTGATGGCATCAATCACATTGGTAGATGAATTTTGTAATAGTTCCTTATGTGACATCACAGAAACGGACATGGGATTTTTTTGATTATCAGTAGCAGATGAAACTCCCGTCACTACCACATCTTTTAGTTCAGTAGAAGAAGCTATCATTACGTAATCTTTTTTTGTAGCCCCTTTAACCATTATTTTCTCTAACTGTCTTGCATAACCGATAATGCTCACTTCTATTACATAAGTGCCTGCGGGGATATCTTTTATTATATAACTGCCATTCTCATTAGAAGCAGTTCCTGCTTTTAAATCGGGTATATAAACTGAAACCCGGCTTAGGGGCACACCCGTTTTTGAATCTGTTATTTTCCCGCTAACTTCATTTTGCGCATATATAAAAGATGAAAACAATAAAGACAATGCAAGGAAAAAAATATAAATTCTACTCATGGCTGAGGATTGTTTGATTTAAAAATAATAACATTTTGCTTGTTGAATAAATGACTGACTGTTCGTTTAACAGATAAGTCAGGCTTTCAAAAACAATAATAATTTCTACTGAAAGAAAGATGAAAATGATACAGCGTTTAAATAATCAAAACCTGGGAGGCGGGGTTGGCACATCCGCGTTTACGGAACAGAAACAATATTTATCGTTAGCAGATAGAAATGTGGATGAACGACTATAAGACAATAGTTTCTTCGTTGCTTCAATTACATATTTGTAGTCAGTGGTGCAGGGCGATTTTTTTTGCAAACTCGGTCTATATCCATCGCCTAAATAAAAGCCTGAATCATTTTTGAAATAATCGCTGTTATCGTTCAAGATATCCTGTTCATCTTCATCGCGCATCAGATAAACATATTCTGTGCCACTAGCTGATTCTCTTTTTGCAACATCATATAGCTTATTATTATACCACACCTCATCTGATTCGTCTTTCTGTAATTCTTTTGTCGAAACTTTAATAAGCTTAGTATGGCCATCGAGATTTGAAATGGCAACTACCGCTTCAATCTTTGCTTTTAGAATAGAAAAAGAAAAATAACTGTAATAGAAAAAGCTATTGCAGAAGATTATCAATGATAAGATGGTCGCAACTTTTTTCAAAACGAAAATTTCTTTAAGCAGTTTATCTCAAACTATTATATCAGCAAAAAACGATTTCAAATAAGCAAGCAAACTTCTCTCCAGTCATTCAATTATCTTTTTTCAATCCAATTGCCGGAAGCTGCTTATCATTGATGAGCTTATTTAATTTCACAACATCTTCTGTCATAATTTTTTTCAGTTTATTCAATTGCACATCAGCTTGTGATGACAAATCTGCAAATGATTCTTTCATTGGTTTTGATGGAGGATTATAGCCGCTTGCTGCCACATCATACAAACCAGCAATTTTATCATTCAAACGTATCGGAAAGTTCAAAACGTCCTGGCCGCTTTTTGATTTGGTTTGATATAATGCTTCTTCAATAACAGTTATTTGCTTATTGATTGTGTCAGCTATTTGTTTCACATCCTTCGCATTTGTTGTATCCATTCTTGAAGTAAAATCATTAATCTGTGATCTTATTGCACGGATGCTTTTAATCGCTTTTTGCACTTCACTAAATTTATCTCTTATCTGCAATAACATTCCAACCTGCGCATCATAATCTGCTTCTGTCATTGCATAGTTAGGATCTCCTTTAATAATAAATGAAATATCAGTTGAATCATTGCCATATCTAAATCTTGCTTTGTATTTTCCCGGTGCTACTTTCGGCCCTTCCACATTTCCATTCCATAAAATAAGACCGTCCAACTTTTCCGCAGGCGGATAAAGCATATCCCACACAAATTGATTCATCCCTTTATTGAACGATAATTTATCATTCTCCTCTTTGGCATCTTTGCTAAAAGTTTTTATAATCACTCCATTTTTATCAAACACGCTGATGCTCACTTTTGAAGAATCATTTGCCTCACTCAACCAATAATTAAATACCGTTCCGTTTGGCGGGTTCATTCCTTCATTTGTTGCCATATTATGCCTGCCTCTTCGGCTACTGCCTTCCATTCTGCAACTCTCATTCACTGCAAATACAAATAATTTCTTGTCAATTATGTTTTTGTCTTTTTGTTGAAGCACACTTAGATCATCTATCACCCAAAAGCCGCGACCTTGTGTTGCAACAATCAGATCATTTTCTTTGAGCGTAAGATCAGTGATGGGCACTACAGGAAGATTAAGCTGAAATTTTTTCCAATTAGATCCATAATCATAACTGACATACATCCCGAATTCTGTTCCCGCATATAATAAGCCGGGCAATTTTTTATCTGCCCTCACCACTCTTGCAAAATGCATTTTGTCAATGCCATTTGTAATCAGCGCCCAGCTTTTTCCATAATCATTCGTTTTGTAGATATAGGGAGCATAATCATCCGATTTATATTTTGTGCCAACAATATAAAACGTGCCTTTTTGAAAAGGATCTGTTTCGATAGAATTCCACATCATCCATTTTGGGCAATCTTTAGGCGTGATGTTTTCCCAATGAAGACCAGCATCTTTGCTAATGCTCACAATTCCATCATCACTCCCTGTCATCAAAAGATCTTTTTCCAATGGAGATTCCATAGCAGTGAAAATGGTGCAATAATATTCTACAGATGTGTTGTCTTTTGTAATTGGCCCGCCGCTTGATGCTTGTTTTGATTTATCATTTGTTGTGAGATCAGGACTGATGGTTTCCCAAGTCTGTCCATCATTTTCTGTAACAAACAAATGATTACCGCATGTGTACAAACGTTTAGGGTTATGCGGAGAAATGAAAATAGGGAAGTTCCATTGGAAGCGATATTTCTGAACGTCTGCGCCCGCACCCATTGGGTTATCGGGCCACACATTAATAGCGCGGTTCTCTCCTGTTTTATGATCTAATCTCGAGAGGAATCCCCCATAATTTCCGCCATAAACAATATCAGGATTTAATGGGCTCGCCAAAACATATCCGCTCTCTGCGCCAGCAGTTGGCTGCCAATCATCTTGTGTGATGGCATCACCATAAGCCCTGCTTTTGATCCTCACTGTTGAGTTGTCCTGTTGTGCACCCAATATTCGGTAAGGAAAAGAATTGTCAGTTGTGACGCGATAGAATTGACCTGTAGGTTGATTATAATAATTACTAAAATTAGCAGCTCCATCAAAACTCACTTGTGCGCCGCCATCATCAGCAATGATCATTCTATTTCCATCTGCAGGATCGATCCATAGATCATGATGATCGCCATGAGGTGTTGTGTTCACAGCCTGAAATGTTTTGCCGCCATCCCTGCTGCGCATAAAATTTACGTTCGTGCTATAAATAAGATTTTCATTTTTGGGATCAACAAACACTCTTGAATAATACCATGCACGCTGACGAATATTATTATCGTTGGTTTTCAGTTCCCATGTTTCGCCACCATCATCGCTCGCAAATAAACCACCAGCGGCATTCTCAACAATCGCATATACTCTATCCGTATTGCTCGGCGCAACGGCAACGCCAACAATTCCCCAAGTTCCTTTTGGAAATCCTTTTTTTGCGGAAAGGTTTGTCCATGTTTCACCAGCATCTGTACTTTTCCATAAGCCACTTCCATCGCCGCCACTCTCCATGCTGTAAGGAGTTCTGATAACATGCCACAAGCCTGCATATAATATTGAAGGATTGTTTGGCTCCATCACTAAATCATCACAACCTGTTTGATTGTTCACAAACAAAACTCGTTTCCAGTTTTTGCCGCCATCAATTGTTTTATAAACACCCCGTTCTTCATTTGGGCCAAACAAATGCCCCATAACGGCAACCCATACCGTATTTGGATCTTTTGGATGAATGACGATCTTAACGATATGTCTTGTGTCTTTTAATCCAATATTTTTCCATGATCTTCCGCCATCATCGCTTCTCCACATTCCGCCCAAACCTTCGCTCACATTACCGCGCATGGTGCTCTCACCTTCGCCCGCATACAAAACAGTTTCATCACTTGGAGCCACAGCAACGGCGCCAATACTTCCACCAAAATATTTATCAGAAATATTTTTCCAGTTATTTCCTCCATCAATTGTTTTCCAAACGCCACCGCCGGTTGCACCAAAATAAAAAGTGTTTTTGTCTCTGTACGACCCTGCAACCGCACCGCTTCGTCCACCACGAAAAGGACCGACTTCGCGATATTTTATTGTAGAGAAAAAAACAGAATCATCATCTGATTGCTTTGCAGATGCAATCTTTCTTTTCTGTGCTGATGAAAATATGGCGGCAATAATAAGCAGTACAAAAACTGTTAGCTTTCTCATGATTTTTATTTGAATTGGCATTGGTCATCAAATTTAGTTTGTTTATGTACACCAAACTTGTGTGTTGTATTTTTTGCAGATTTTCCTTAATGGCTATATTTGTCCCTATGCAAGATGAAAGTTTTCTCGAACTATCTAACGATGCTGGGCTCGCTGCAACTGTTGTGCTTACTTTTAATTTTTTGTTGGGGATGCTGCTTGGCACAGCATACAAAAAGAATTTTTATTGGAAGAAATTGCCGCAAAAGATGCAGCAAACAGACGTGAACAATCTGCATAACTGGACTGCTTATGTGGCGCTGATCATTGCAACGATACATCCTTTGCTTTTACTTTTTGCGCCTACAACAAAATTTAGTTTCATTGATGTTATTTTTCCTGTGAACGCACCTCATCAAAAAATATTCGTCGCAACTGGCACACTATCGCTGTTTGCATTAATCATAGTAATTATAACAACTCAAAAAAGCCTAAAAAAAAGAATGAGTTTTCGCGCATGGAAAAACATTCATCTCATTTCTTATGGAACTGCGTTATTGTTCATTGCGCACGGAATTGTGATGGATCCTGAATTAAAAGA
>CAIYPC010000190.1 GCA_903927975.1 uncultured Bacteroidota bacterium
CTCACAACTCACAACTCACAACTCACAACTCACAACTCACAACTCACAACTCACAACTCACAACTCACAACTCACAACTCACAACTCACAACTCACTTACCACTCACTCCATAAGCGTCTAATATTTTTTTAAACAAAGCGGTGTTCTCATATACACCATTGAACAAAAAAGATTGTGGACCATAAGCAAAAACCTGAACTGGAAGTGCGGTATGATCATTGGTTGAAAATTGTCCGCTTACATATCCTTTTTTATAATCGCCATCTAATAATGTTAAGCCGCCTGTTTCGTGATCAGCAGTAACGATTACCAATGTTTCTCCATCTTTATCAGCAAAGCGCAACGCATCTCCAACTGTTTTATCAAAATCCATTACTTCAGTTGCCACATAAGAAATATTATTATCATGGCCACCATAATCAATCTGCGCTCCTTCTGCCATCAGAAAAAATCCTGCCGGATTTTTTGATAATACTTTGATTGATTTATCCAAAGCGTGCTGTAACCAATTGCCTCTTCCATTCAACATTGACAAACCAGCTCTGTTCTCGATCACTATCCATTTATCCTTTTTGTTTTCGTTCACGCTATCAACTGATGAAACAATATTATATTTCGTTTTTAATTCTGTAAGAATATCATCGCCAATTTTTGATTTCTCTGATTCTTTCAATATTGAAACATTGCCAAGGCTTTCATCACCAGAACCCATCAGCAATTCAACCGGAGCATCTTTCAAATCTCTTAAAATAGCCGATGCGTTATCGCGACTGGTTTGATGCGCATAAAAATCGGCAGGTGTTGCATCTGCAATATCACCGCAGGTAATAAGACCAGTTTTTATTTTTTTCTTCTCAACAAAAACAGGAATCAAAGGAACGGGAACGCCATTATGATCCACGCCAACAGCACGGTTATTTGATTTAACACCAGAAGCTATAGAAGAAGAACCCGGCGCAGAATCGGTGATATAATTATCATAAGAACTTGTCTTGGACAATCCAATATATTTCATTTGAAAAATATTCAAAGCACCTCTATTCGCGGTGTATCCTGAATATAACTGAGCAAGACCGCAACCATCCCCTATCAGTAAAATAATATTCTTTACTTTTTTTGTCGCACCATCTGATTTATAAGTCGGTTGATAAATTTTATAAGAATCAGCAGACACAAAAGAATTGCTTGAAAGTTTATTTAGAAAAGTTCCCAACTCACGGATATGATCGGTGTTAATATAATCAACTCCCAAATGCATCAATTGATACCATGTGTTTATGATATCTGGCGCATCCCAAAAGCGAATGCTTTTTTTTAATTGATGAACATTCGCAATCAATGTTTTCAATTTCGCTTCGTCCGCGGCAGGAAGATTGCTCTTACCATTCCAATCGGTGAACTCCTTCATGTCTCCGCTCATCATCACAATCCTCGACAATGCATCGTTGCTATAATTTTTTCCTATTTCTCCGTCAAACCAAATAAAAGATGGATATGAAGTGAATAAAGAGGGATCGGGACGGTTGCCGGTTATTGTCCATTTTATAGACTTTGTATAAATGAGATCGGGATATTTTTTTAATAACGCAACCAATGAATCCACTGTAGAAATAGAATCTGTTTTTATATCAATCAATAATTGTAAAGATTTATCTGGGTTCGCATAAGGATGCCCGTTATTTTTCTGAACATCGGCTAACAATGGGCGCAGATAATAATCTTCCAATGTTCTCTTAAGCTTAATATCTTCCACCCCATGACCAACATACAAAATTCCATCCTGCAATAAAATATCTGCCTCTATAGAACCAAACCCATTTGTATAAGCATCGTAAAATGGAACGAGGTTATTATAATCATTATGAGAATGCGCATTTGCCACTGAATAATCAAATGGCTGCGCCGAAGCTGCGTAACCAACCATTGCAAATAATACAAGAAGTATTTTTTTCATTTTCTGATTTGGGTTTAATAAAACATGGTCATAAAAATAGTAGCGTTTGAGCAAATTGCCATTAATAAATTTAGATTGCATGTATAATTTAAATTATGAATAAGCAATTAATCGATTTAAGTCACATGATAGAAAATGGTCTCATCACTTACAGAGGTTTGCCTGCTCCGATTATCTGTGATTATTTGTCGCGTGAAGATTCAAAACTTATTTATGAAGATGCCACTTTTCAGATTGGCAAAATTGAAATGGTGAGCAATACGGGAACTTATATTGATTGCCCGTTTCATCGCTATGCTCATGGAAAAGATTTGGCAGAAACGGATCTCGAAAATTTTGCAGAGCTGGATGGCATCGTTATCACTTCTCCATATACAAAAAGGCTTGCAAATGATGCGTCGGTGTTTCGTGATTTTGATGTGGCAGGAAAAGCCGTATTAATACATACAGGTTGGGCTGAACATTGGAACACTGATAAATATTATTATGATCATCCATTTCTTACAGAAGATGCAGCAAAATATCTCAAAGATCAAAAAGTAAAACTAGTGGGAATTGATTCGCACAATATGGATGATTCGTCAGGCAAAAAAAGACCTGCGCATACTATCTTGCTCGGCGCAGAAATATTGATTGTTGAACATCTGTGCAATCTTGAAAGCCTGCCGCCTTCCGGTTTTCGCTTCAGCGCAGTTCCGCCAAAATTTAAAGGCGTCGGAACATTTCCTGTAAGGGCGATGGCAAGAATCATATAATGATTTTGAATCAGATTATAAAGCACTAAGAATTAATTTCGGTTACTCTTTAACGTTAATTATCTTTAATCATTAACAACTCATTAACCAGTTCGGACGAATTTAAA
>CAIYPC010000191.1 GCA_903927975.1 uncultured Bacteroidota bacterium
AGTCCATAGACCATAGTCGATAGTCCATCGGAGAGCATCCTATGGACGATGGACCATGGACTATCGACCACCAACAGATATTTTTTTTAATCTCCCCGTCTTTCGTAAATTGTATCCAACAAAAACGCATTGCTATATGATAAAATTTAATGAACTCAAGGTTGGCGATATTGTCAATACCGAATTTGAAGGCGTTATTAAAGAAGGCGAAGTGATTGATTTGGACAGAGAAGATAAATTAGTTTGTGTTCAAACCGACGTGCAGGAATTTTGGTATGAACCACAACATTTGTTCCCACTTACGGTTGATGATGATCAACTGAAAAAATTCGGTTTCACTAAAAAAGAAAATGAAGATGGAACGGTGAAATATATGAAAGATGCATTCAGGATATTGCTGCCGAAAAAAGACAATTTTTCATCTTACGAAATATGGTATCGTGAAGATCGCCGGCACATTACCCATCCAATCAGCATGCACGAATTGCAGAACCATTATTCATCAATGACCAAGGTTGAACTCGCCAAATAGCCCTGTTTTTGCCAAAATATTGAAAATTAGGCACAACAATTAGGGATTTATCCACAAAAAAAAGGAATTTTTCCACGAAATTTTCTTATTTCAGGACTATATTCCTATCTTTGCGCTCCCAAAAATTATATGGCGAAACAAGCACTGATTAAGCAAGATGGTACAATAGTAGAGGCTTTGTCTAACGCCATGTTCAAGGTTAAACTTGAAAACGGGCATGAAATATTAGCAACTATCTCTGGCAAAATGAGGATGAATTACATCCGTATTTTACCTGGTGACAAAGTGGGTGTTGAAATGAGCCCGTATGATTTAACAAGGGGAAGAATAATTTTCAGGTATAAATAAAGCCGTTAGCTTTCAGCGATTAGCTGTTAGCAAATGCAGAAAACAGAATATATAACGCGAAAAGCTTAAAGAAATGAAAGTAAGAGCATCCATTAAAAAGCGCAGCGCAGATTGCAAAATTGTAAGAAGAAAAGGCAGGCTGTATGTTATCAACAAGAAAAATCCCCGCTTCAAACAGAGACAGGGATAGTTTCGGGTTTGTGGTTTATGAGTTTGTGGTTCAAACATTCGAAGATTGAAAAGAAATACAGACTGAAGAAACAACAGACAATTTGCAAAGAATCTAACATATCAAAAATTAAATAAAAAATATGGCACGTATTGCCGGAGTAGATTTACCAAAGAATAAAAGAGGCGAAATAGGTCTTACCTATATATATGGCATTGGCGTAACAACTGCCAGGTATATATTGGATAAAGCAAACATCAGCTACGATAAGAAAGTGAACCAGTGGGATGATGAAGAGCTGAACGCTATCCGTAATACGATCACCAATGAGTTTAAAGTTGAAGGCGCTCTTCGCTCTGAAGTTCAGATGAGTATTAAGCGCTTGCTCGATATCGCTTGCTATCGCGGTCTTCGCCATCGCAAGGGATTGCCTGTTCGCGGACAACGCACTCGTACCAACAGTCGCACACGCAAAGGAAAACGTAAGACAGTTGCAGGCAAAAAGAAAGTAGCAGCTAAAAAATAATTGAACCTAATTTAATTATCGGAATCTTTATATAATTATGGCAAAAGCACAAGCACCAAATAGCGCTAAAGCAGCAGCAAAAAAAAGAGTGGTAAAAGTTGAGGCTTATGGAGACGCGCATATCAATGCAACTTTCAATAACATCATCA
>CAIYPC010000192.1 GCA_903927975.1 uncultured Bacteroidota bacterium
AGTCGCACAGCGATTGCACCAACTTCAGGAATGGTATTTTGCCTGCATATTTTTTTATAAGCTCAAATGCCCACGGTTCATTATCTATTATCATGCACTTCAATTGCATATTGAGATATATTAATTGGAATGATTCAGTAATATCCTCTGTATGCAATTGACTTTTGAAAAAAGAAAATAAGAGAGTGGTAACGAAGGATAAGACTCGTGATGTTACCTTGTTATGAGGGTTCTTTAAAATGTTGTAATAGTCAAGTTACAGAGGTGAAATGGAAATCAGCAGTTGTTTTAATTCCGGATGCTTAGGAATTTTAAAGGTGTACAGATTTATTATATTAAGTGAATGTTCAATAATTATGCCATCTACTATATATTGACCCATAAGATTTCAACATCGGAAATGTCTATCCCAAGAATATCCATCTGCAAATTTCTGATGATAAACAGAATGATGATGAAATCGTATTTTTGATTTTTCAGCGATTGATTTACAATAAAAATATATTCACTTGCAATTATCAAAAGAGGTTATCTCACAAATCGGATCAAAAGAAATAGAAGTCCCGTCAAAAGATTGTTTTCAGCTTCCAGAGAAAGTGCTGCAGTTTGGCACTGGCGTGCTTTTGAGAGCATTGCCTGATTATTTCATTGACAAAGCAAACAAGCAAAACATATTTAATGGCCGCATAGTAGTGATTAAATCCACTGATGTTGGGGATGCGGATGCTTTTGGGAAGCAAGATGGTTTATATACCATTTGCGTTCGCGGTGTTGAAGAAGGAAAAACAATTGAAGAAAATATTATCAATGCATCAATCAGCAGAGTGCTTTCAGCAAAAAAGGAATGGAATGAAATTTTGAAATGTGCAGCGAATCCTGAAATGCAAATTGTAATATCAAACACAACAGAAGTTGGTCTTGTTTTAACAGATGATAATATTCATCAAACGCCACCATCATCTTTCCCTGGAAAGCTGCTTGCATTTTTGCTTGAGCGATATAAAATATTTAATGGAGATGAAACAAAAGGAATGGTTATCATCCCGACTGAATTGATACCAAACAATGCCGATAAATTATTATCCATCTTAATAGAATTGTGCAAGCAAAATAATTTAGAGCAAGCGTTTGTTGAATGGCTTCAAAAGGCAAATCATTTTTGTGATTCTCTTGTTGATAGAATTGTGCCAGGAAAATTGGGAGCAGAAGAATTAAATAAAATAGAAATATTGTTGGGATGCAAAGATGAGTTGATGATTATGTCAGAAGTGTACAGGCTTTGGGCAATTGAATCAGCAAGTGAAAAAGTAAAAGAAATATTATCATTCAGCAAAGCAGACAACGGTGTAGTGATTGCGCCTGACATAACAGTATTTCGCGAATTGAAATTGCGATTATTGAATGGATCACACACTTTAATTTGCGGACTTGCTTTTCTTGCTGGTTTTGTGACTGTAAAGGAAGCGATGAATGACGAATCATTTTCAACCTTCATTAAAAATTTGATGATGGAAGAGCTTTCGCCTGCTATTGCAGAGAATAATATCTCTATTGATCAGGCAAAAGAGTTTTCAGAGAAAGTATTGGATAGATTTCGCAATCCTTTTATCGCGCATCAATGGATAAGCATCACGATGCAATATTCTTCCAAAATGTATATGAGAAATATTGCTACACTGAAAAAGTATGTGAACCGTTTCAATAAAATACCTCAACATGTGTCGCTTGGTTTTGCAGGATATTTATTATTCACCAAGCCAGTTCACGTTATTGATAACAAATATTATGGAGAATTGAACGGAGCGAAATATTTTATCAATGATGACAGTGCTTCTTATTTTTATGATGTTTGGAAAGATAATAATGTTGATGCTGTTGTTGATACAGTTCTTTCAAACCAAAAAATATGGAAAGAAGATTTGAATTTGCTAGATGGTTTTGCTGATGACGTAAAAAGGTATTTACATCTACTACTAAATGAAGGAGCGAGGAAAGCTTTATCTACATTATAGTTTTTGACTGATGGTTCAATTTACAACCACCATATTACAATTTGCAAGTCAAGGCGAAAAGACCGGCTGGAGTTACATTAAAGTACCTGCTGCCATTGCGCATAAATTAAAACCAGATAATAAAAAATCATTTAGGGTAAAAGGAAAGTTTGATGATCATGAAATAAAAGGAGTGAGCTTATTCCCAATGGGCGATGGCGATTTTTTGATTGCTTTGAATGCTACGATAAGAAAAGCAATCAAAAAAAATAAAGGCGCGAAACTTTCTGTGCAGATTGAAATTGATAATAAAAAACCACAACCACCTACGGCGCTGATAGAATGTTTGAAAGACGAGCCAGAGGCTTTTACTTTTTTTAAATCGTTATCAGGTTCGCATCAAAACTATTTTAGCAATTGGATTAAATCTGCAAAAACAGAAACGACAAAAGCAAAACGCATTGCTCATTGTGTTACTGCCTTGTCGAAAAGATTTGACTTTGGGCAAATGCTTCGGTCCATTAAAAAAGACAAAGATGATTTTCTTCTTTAGTGAGATAAAATTCCTTGAGGGATTATGATAACGTGCGGTATTTAAGACAACTTATATCTCGCTTTAGTTTCAACATGCGAGCTGCTTTTTTGTTGCTTCATTCCTCCATGTTTGCTGAAACCAATCACCATCGCAGCTACTGCAGTTGCCGCTACAACAGCCGTAAAGCCTTTTTTTAGTTGCAAAGAGTTGCTGGGCGCATAAATTGATCTTTTATAAGCTTCGGTTCCTTCTTCTGATATCTGAACAAGCATAGCACGTGAATCGTAATCATCACCCCAAACTGTTAGATGACTATTGTCCTGCAACATGTAGCAGGCTTCCCTGAGTGTATGAAGGTCATATCTGGTAGATGCCTGCGATAAATCGAAAAGCGGGATGAAAAGGTAGTTTTTGGGGCTGTTCCTTCTTGTCGTGGTTTCATACCACAAGTCATTAGTATAAAGACTTTTTAATATCCATGCTGCTGCGTTTTTCTTCAGCTTTTCTTGATAGTTGCTCATTGAATAGGAATTTGGATGTTGTGACTTTAAATTCTCAGTTTGAAAACGCATATAGCCAGTTTTATTGCATGAATTTTTGTTAATGGGTCATGTTCTTGTCAATTTATTTTCTCTTTTTAGAATGAGATTCCAATAAATGGAAAGATTCTATTGGTATTAAAATTTTATATGCTTGTAAATCAGATGGTTAAAACAATGGCATTGCAATTGAAACTATAGAACTGTTCTCACGCCTTATCCCTCCCAACCTTCTCCTAGAAATCAAATTTTATTAAAAACTAAAAACCCTTTTAAAATGAAACAGATTTCTACTTCAATCATCAAAAAATTCGCTTTATCATTTTCTTTTGTTGCTGCATTTATATTAATCGCCAATCAAGGTTATTCAAGAAATAGTATTTCTCCAAAAAATGAAGTTCGTGTTGATAGCGTTAGCAACGCACATGTTGTTACTGTAAAAGATGCAATAACAATTAAGAACAACGATGGTATGCATGGAATGGTGCGCATTTATTCTACATCAGGAAAAAGACTCAGCCAGACTTTATTATATGCTGGTATCAATAAAATTGATGTTAGCAATCTGGCGCACGACGAATACATTGCTTGTGTAACTATGGATGGGGGTGCGAGATTTAATCAGAAATTTATTAAAGAATAAGAGATTCATAATATTGTTGATAGTCATACTCCTTTTCTAAATGCCTGCTGATTTTTTAATCAGCGGGCATTTTTTGTTTGATATAAGATTGGAGCAGGTTATTTATAT
>CAIYPC010000193.1 GCA_903927975.1 uncultured Bacteroidota bacterium
AAAAATTATTTATTGAAAAAATATTGCCACCGCCATTGCTATTATTAAGACTTGTTTGTAACGACAATGAAAAAGTTCTTCCCTTGAGTGCGAATTTTTTTCGCCAGATAATATTGTTGCCGAAATTAAATCCCTTATTATTAGTTGAAGTGTTACTAAAACCATCATTGGTTAAAGTTTTATTTCCTGATAGTGTTTGATAATTTGTTTGTGAAGTATTGTTTGTGTTCTGATAGGTGAATGATGGATTAATGCGAATGGAATTGAATGTATCAATCTGATACAAGGCATTTATGTTAAAGCGCTGACTATTGTTCAGGTTGTTTGCAAAAGAATGTTGATTGTAGTAATAAGATGAGTCTGGTAAAAAATATTGTCTTTGAATGTCGCTTTCAGTATTTGGATTAAACCGATTGTAAAAATAATTGCTTTGCAGATCAAGCTTGGTACCTATAATATTATTATAATTCAAACCGCCAGCCCATGCAGTGTTGATGCCACTGCTTGTGCCGCTGGGGTTTATGCCCATTGCAGCAGCATCAGCAGACGATAAATTAATGCTCATATTCCCGCCGCCTTTTTGAAGTTTCGCAAGCTCGCCTGTAAAATCTAAAATATCCATAAATGAAAACCCTTCGGAATTGGTATTGTTGCCCATGCCAATTGCTGAGAGTTGTCTTGCGCCTTTAAAAGAATTTATATTAAATTTTCCTTCGTATCGGTCATCAGTGCCTGCGCCCGCCGTCACTTTTCCAAATGCGCCATGTTTTTTATCAGCTTTTAATTTCAGGTTGATTGTCTTTTCATAATTGCCATC
This sequence comes from uncultured Bacteroidota bacterium, assembly GCA_903927975.1. Taxonomy (GTDB): domain Bacteria; phylum Bacteroidota; class Bacteroidia; order Chitinophagales; family Chitinophagaceae; genus Puia. The sequence continues at coordinate 818 of CAIYPC010000193.1, forward strand.
TTCAAATCCGGTAAGTTGTGCCTGATCACTTTGTTTATCAAACACCTGAACTTTATCCACCGCATCAGCAGGAAGATTTTTTGTTGCAACCTTTGGATCGTTACCGAAAAATTCTTTTCCATCTACCAACACTCGTGTTACTTTTTCTCCTTGTGCTTTAATAGTTCCGTCTTTATCAACTTTCACTCCCGGTAATTTTTTTAATAATTGTTCAACGCTAGCATTTGGTTGCACCTTAAAAGAACCAGCATTGTATTGCACCGTATCATTCAGTAAAGTAACGGGCGGTGCTTCAGCAATTACCTGCACTTCATCAAGCACTTTTGTTTTATCGATCATCAGCAATGTTCCAAGCTCTGCTTTTTTATTATTATCTGATATTGAAAAGAGCTTATAGTTGTTATGATAATTTACATGAGTGATCATCAGCACATAATCTCCATTCGACAAGTTTTTTAAATTGAAACTTCCATCGTTGCCTGTCATCGTGAATGTTACCAGCGAAGAATCTTTTTTTTCGAGAACTGTTATAGTAGCTGCAGCCACAGGTTGTTTGGAAGTAGTGTCGAATGCAATGCCTTTCACAGATCCATTTCTTTGCGCGAACAATAAAGTTGTAAAACAAAAACTGAATAGCGAGAGATAAACTTTCCTCATCATGGAATTATTTTCTCCGAAAATATTCAGCCTTGTAGCAAAAGCGGGTTAATAGGTCTTTGTTTAATGTTAATCAAGGTTAAAGAATATGAACAGTAAATTTTTGCACTGAGCACACATATACGATCTTGTATTACCGCCTTATACCGGCCTTTCACCGTTAAAATCTATTGGCTTACCGGAAAGCATTTGCGAATACAGGTGCAAAGCGAATATCTTAGCCGCAGAATTTAACTAAGCATATTTATGAATGATATTTATAAAATAATTTCTACATGAACAATCAATTAAAAGAATCTGTGTTGCAAGTAGAAGGACTGAATATTTATTACGGTTCTTTTCAAGCAGTGCGCAATGTTTCTCTCGAAGTAAAAGCAGGAGAAATATTTGGATTGCTTGGACCAAATGGCGCTGGCAAAACAAGCACACTAAGCGCTATTGAAGGATTGCTGAAACCACAATCGGGCAACATCAGCATTGCAGGTTATAATATAAAAGAAAAACCGCTGTATGCGCGTGCTAATATTGGTGTGCAGTTGCAATCAACAAGTTTTCAACCAGAGCTAACAGTGTCGGAAATCATTCGTTTGTATGGTGGAATTTATGGTGTTGAAATGACAATAGAAAAGCTGGAGAAAATGCTAACGAATATTAAACTGGAAGATGCTGCATCAAAACGTTTTGGGCAACTTTCAGGTGGGCAGCAACAACGCGTGTCACTTGTCATCGCAATGATACATGAACCAAGATTGGTATTGCTTGATGAACCAACAACAGGTCTTGATCCACAATCGCGCCGTCAATTGTGGGAGCGCATGGAAGCATTGCGCGAAAATAATCATGGCATATTATTGACAACGCATTCGATGGAAGAAGCAGAAGCTGTATGTGATCGCATCGCTATTATTGATCACGGACAGGTTATTACAATCGATACACCGCAAGCACTGATTGAAAGCAATCGAAATAAACCAGAAGTCATCAGTGCATCGCGCAAAGGAAAAATAACATTGGAAGATGTGTTCATTGGTCTCACAGGTCGCGCTATTCGTTCATAAAATAAAATCATAAACATGCAAACTAATATACCATCCACTTCTGCCGCGCTTACTTCATTGCTAGGTGCGGATTTTACAACGCAGTGGCGTAACCGAAGAGCCGTTATCATGGTGATACTTGTGCCAACTATTATTTTGATTTCATGGAAAGGGCTGATAGATAAATTTGGTGGCGCTTTCGCGCTTTCCAATTGTATTACCATCGGTCTTATTTCTATTGGTCTAATGGGTTATTCGAATGCTATTGCAAGAGATCGCGATAAAGGTGTATTCCAGCGGCTTCGTGTTGCTCCCGTTTCTTCGTGGTCTATAATGGCGAGCCGTCTTGCTGTGCAATTAGCAATGATATTAGTAATGACAACGGTAGTTTTTATCGCAGGATCCTATTATGATAAAATTGTTCTCAGCCCGAGTGCTTATGCGTTGAGTTATGTATCTGCCATTGTTGGCGGCGCAGTGTACCTTGGTTTGGGACAAGCAATTGTTGGGCTAATTAAAAATCCAGAAACAGTGAACTCAACAACACGCCTTGTCTATTTTGTGTTTTTTATGATTGGTATGTTTGGCGAGCTAGGTGTTCTTGGAAAAGAGATTGGTGATGCAGTAAAGTGGTCGCCTTATGGAACAGTTAAACATATTCTCTCATCGAGCATGCAACCCGCAAACTGGGATATGAAAGCTACCGTGGCTTTATTGGTAACAATAGGATATACAATTGTGTTTTCAATAATGGGGATCAAATGGTTTAAGTGGAGTACGCGTTGATCAATTATTAAGAAGCTTTATTTTGTTATATATCGATGCAATTAGAAAATCACAAATAAAAACTACATCGCATTTTATTTTGCAGAAAGAAACTGCCATTTCGCAGACAAACTCCCCGTTTTTACATAATGCAATTTTTGTAAGAACCTGAACAAACTACTTTTGATAATAACAGATTTTTTAAAACCTGTTATTATCAAAAATGATTTCATACTGCATAGAAACAGAAAATTTATCCTACAAATTTTCCGGCAATGAACCCGTGCTGAAAAATATCAACCTGCAAGTTCCGCAAGGATCCATTTATGGTTTTTTAGGACCAAATGGTGCCGGCAAAACTACCACGCTGCGTTTGCTCTTAGGTCTTTTAAAAAAACAACAAGGCGAAATAAAAATCTTCAATAAAGAATTTGATGCGAATAGGATTTCTATCCTAAAAAATGTTGGTTCGCTCATTGAATCACCATCATTGTATTCTCATCTCACTGCAACAGAAAATTTAGAAGTGTTGCAAAAAATATATCGCTGTCCAGAAACAAGGATTAAAGAAGCACTTGAAATTGTTGGGCTTTCACAAACTGGTAATAAAAAAGCCGGACAATTTTCATTGGGGATGAAACAACGATTGAGCATTGCAATTTCCATTCTTCATAATCCTTCATTATTGATTTTAGATGAGCCAACAAACGGTCTTGATCCAAACGGTATCATTGAAATTAGAGAGCTGCTTAAAAAATTGAACAGCGAATACAAAACAACCATTGTTATCTCAAGTCATTTATTAGCAGAGATTGAAAAATTGGTTACGCATATCGGCGTTATTAATAAGGGCAATATTTTATTTCAGGGAACGCTGGATGAATTGCGTTGGAAGCAAATGCATAATTCGGTTATTTATTTTGATACGAGTGATAATGAAAAAGCGAAGGAAATCATTTCGTCAAATGATATAAGAATTCTTTCATCGAAAGAATGGATTACAATTCCCTTGGTTGAAAAGAAAGCGATTGCGATGCTGAACCAAAAATTAGTTGAAGAGGGAATTGAAGTTTATCAAATTTCCACTTCACAAAAAGATCTGGAATCTATTTTCATGGATTTTATAAATACATAAAAATTATCTGATGCAGTTTATATATTCTTTCCAAAGTGAATGGCTGAAAAAGAAACGAAACCTTGCTTCATGGCTGGTTGTAGTTGGTGGTTTTTTTACACCCATCATTATTATTATTTACAGTCTTGTTTATAGCAGCAAATTATATGCAGCAAGTGTTTCGCCAAATTTCTGGATCAGGCTTTGGAATAATTCCTGGGAATCGATGTCAATTTTTTTGTTGCCGATGGGAGTTATTTTGGCGACCAGCTTAATCACGCAAATTGAATTCAGAAATAATACATGGAAGCAATTGCACACACTTCCGCAAAACATGACGACCATATTTTTTGCAAAGCTTGCTGTTATTATTGTGATGATGATCCAATTTTTTATTTTGTTCAATATCGGCGTTTATCTCTCTGGGGTTATTCCAGTGTTATTAATAAAAGGTGTTCCTTATCCTAAAGCATCAATCCCTTATTTTGCTTTTCTAAAAGAAAATATGCTATATTTTATAGATTGCTTACCAATTATTGCGCTGCAATATTTGATAAGCCTGCAGTTCAAAAATTTTTTAGTGCCACTTGGCGTGGGCATTGCATTATGGATTTTATCTGTTGCAGTTTTTCGTTGGCAATATGGTTATATCATTCCTTATACTTATTGCGGATTACATTTTTTGCATAATATGGATAAGCTTCATTTTCATGTGCCGATTCATTTTCTTGCATTCGGATATTTTGTTTTGTTCACAATTATTGGATATATATTGTACATCACAAAAAAAGAAAAAGGCTAAATTTATTTCGGGTGTGAAAAGCTTTTGAAAGAATGATGAAAAAAATTGCTTTCATTTTATTGCATATCGGATATTGGGCACTCTATATTTTTTTGTTGCTCATCTTCGAAAGATTCATGCGGCTTGATCTTGGTCGTAGGCAGCAGGATTTTCATTTGATTTCTCATAGCGCGAAATTGATTTTTGCATCAGCAGTTGTTCCTGCGGTAATTTGTTTTTATAGTTTTTATGTATTTCTGTTTTCTATGTTTTTAGCAAAGAGAAAAATAATTGCTTTATTTATATCAGGCATTTTAATTGCTGTTATTTGTGCAATAGCAGGAGAGCTTACTTTGTATTCCATATTTCCTGACAACGCTGTTTGAAGTTAAAGTCAAGGCGCAATCATGCATCGAGCTAGTTACAGCTTACAGAGACAAG
>CAIYPC010000194.1 GCA_903927975.1 uncultured Bacteroidota bacterium
CAGATAAAATTTCTATCAAAGCAAATTCTCAAGATGCAGAATTGTTGTTGATGGAAGTGCCGATGACAATTTAAGAGAGAGGCTTAGTTACTAAATGATTTGATTTCACCGCTAATCAAAATTGCGTTTATGCAAAAAATTCAAATACTTGTTATATGCAATAACGAAGAAATTTTGCAAACGATTCTTCGTCTCATAAACAATAATGAAACATGGAAAGCAACAGGAAGTTCAAACGCTGAAAATGCAATTGAGCTTTTTCATCAACATCTATTTGATTTGGTTTTATTAGGAAGTGGGATTAATGATGCAGAAGAAAACAAAATCAGGAAAATATTTGTTCATCAAAATCTTCAGATAAAAATCATTCAACATTTTGGTGGTGGAAGTGGATTGCTAAGCAATGAAATTGAAGCGGCATTAACTGATAACGAAAGCGGCAATTTTAATGTGATTGATAACCCGTTTCAAAAACAGTAACTTAAATTTTACAATCAACAACATGACGAAAGTTAGCGGATTCATAAAACAGGAGCATTTCAAAACTATATTAAGCAACGGAAAAAATGAAATAATTGGCGATGAGCCAATAACAAATGGCGGCGGTGATTTAGGATTTTCTCCAAGCGATCTGCTTTGCAGCGCACTGGCAACATGCACTTGTGTTACATTGCGCATGTATGCCGATAGAAAGCAATGGAAACTAGCAGAAGTAAAAGCGCATATTTCTTTTACCAGAAATAATGAAAAAAACATTAGCAATATTAAAAGAGAAATTGAATTGAGCGGAGATTTAACACCTGAACAAAGAGAACGGTTATTGCAAATCGCCAATCAATGTTTTATACATAAAACTTTGACGAATCCAATAGAAATAGAAACTAAATTAGCTTGGCAAAATATATAAGGTTTAAATAATTTTTTTATGAAAGACATCACAAAAAAATATACAAATGGAGAAGTGACGATTGTTTGGAAACCTGCTGTCTGCATACATTCTACGATATGCTGGAAACATGCTACAGGTTTGCCTGAAGTATTCAACCCGATGATTCGCCCGTGGATAAAACCGGAAGGATCAACAACAGAAAACATTATTGAGCAAGTAAAAAAATGCCCGAGCGGTGCATTGAGTTTTTATATGAATGGCGAAAATGAGAGTGATAAGTGATAAGATGCGCGAGAAGTTTAAAATTTGAAAATCTATTATTGTTCTTAAAAATAAAACCAGCGGTGAGCTGGTTTTATTTTTTAAATGACGATTACATAAAAAATTGTTCTGAAATTATCTTTCCATCTTTCACGTTATAAACGCAAAGCTCATCCATATTGCTGCGCTGTTGACCTTTCATTTGCATATCCATTGTCATCTTCACAGCAAATGAATTCCCTGTAATCAATGGCTCAGATGTTTTAATTCCATAAACTTTTTCCGTCATGTTCTGAAACTTATGTCCCTTTTCAATAATTGCGTTTAGCCCTTTTGTTTCTTTCGCGAAGCCTTGCGATGCATGCGGTTCGATGCTCACCACATCTTCTGCATATAATTCTTTCTGTGCCTTTTCAAAATCGCCATGACTACAATAATCCACAAGCTTTTTTGCTATTTGTTCTGTTTTCATGATCATAAAATTTAAAGATGAATAAAATGCTTTCTCTTTATTTCACAAGGATAATGCCATGAAAATAAGTTCAGATTAAAAACAAAATTTCAGTCATTTGCGGCGATTTTTACACACTTATTTAACTGTAGATTCAGGTTGACTTTTTTGGCAAATCTTGGGCGCAAAAAAACCAGCAAAAAAATATTTATGCTGGCTTGTTGAATTCGGAAATGATTAATAGAAAAATTGCTCTGAAACAACTTTGCTATTATCAACTTTGTACACAGCTACTTCTGTCATGGTAATTCTTCCCATTCCTTTTAAAGTAAGATCAAGCACGGCGCCAACACTAAAATAATTTCCTGCTATTACAGGTTCGCTAACTGCGCTGCTGTGAACTGCTTCTATCATGCCCTGGAACTGATGTCCTTTAGCAATGATATTATCTAGACCACTCACCGTCTGCAATCCTGGTGAATGTTCCGGCTCAAGGCTCACTGCATCTTGTGCATACAATTCTTTTTGGGCTGCATCGTATTTTCCTTCGCGGCAAAGTTCCACGAGGCGATTTGCAATTTGTTCAATTGTCATGTTGCTAAATTTTAGAAAATAAAGTTGTGGAATTTTTTCGGGAATGTCAGATTATTATTTTGTTAGCAATAGATAATGTGAAAATTCGAAAATGGTTCAATTGCTCAATTCTTTCCCATCATTAATAGCTAAAGGAAGGCTGAAATGCAAAATTGAGGATTGCACAATTTGTATTGAGACATTTTCACGTTGAGCAATTAAAGCGATTGCAGAAATTTCAATATTTGGTTTCTCTGTGTACTGCTCAACTGCATGAACTGAGTTTTACTTTTTTGTGCTTCGCCGCCATGCCATAGTATCGCTTCTTCAAAAGTTCTCGCACGACCATCGTGTAAAAAATATGGCGTTCCATTAGCAACATCAAGCAACCCGATTCCCCATAATGCTTTCGTTCTCCATTCACTTCCTGTGGCTAAAAAATCAGGGCGATTATCCGCGAGCCCAGGGCCCATATCGTGCAATAATAAATCGGTGTAAGGATGGATGCGCTGATTGTTAATCTGAGCAAGAGTTTGATCAAAGCCAGTTTGTATTGTCGGTCTATGACATCCCGAACAATTAACCTGATTGAATAATGTGGCACCTTGTTTCACATCAGCATCAGTAACGTTCCTTCTTGCAGGCACAGCCAATGTCTTCACATAGAACGTAACATAATTTAATAAACTATCAACCAACTCCGGTTGTACATCACCGTGAACTACGCTCATTTGTGATTGACCTTCGGCGCTTTCAGATTTTTGTACATAGCTGGTAACGCCCATATCTTGTTGGTATGCTGTAGCAACCTGCAATAATAATGTTGAAGTGTTTGCTTTCAAACCAAATCTTCCAAGCTCAGTTTTTTGTGTGTATTCATCATACACATAATTTGCTTTGCCTGTAATGCCATCACCATTTTTATCACCTGCATCCACAAAAGAAAGTATGGTGCTTTCAGGAATGATTTCCAATAATCCCATGCCAACCAAAGGCGGCGCAAGTCTTGGGGAAAACATGCAATTCGACGGTAAGGCAGTATAGGGATTTTGAATATTGTAGGTAGGCTTAATGAGGGTGACAATAGTGCCGTCAGGATATGTGACAGATGAATCAATATATGTGATGCTAATATTTACTTCAGGTTGTGCGCCTGCAACAGCCTGATCTTGCAACTGCAATCCAAAACCTGGAACAGCAACCGGACCACCATTTGCATCAGTGCCAGGCAAGCTCAATCTCACTAATAATCCTGAATTGGAAAAGCCCGTTGTTGGAATTCCTTCACCATCGTTACGATGGCAATTAACGCAAGAGACATTATTAAATATGGGACCAAGCCCTGTGAAAATGGGCGATGGCGGTGCAACAAAAGTTTGAGAAAAAGTTTGATCACCAAGTTCGTGAACGCGTGCATCACGATCATTCAATCCATCAATTGCATTGCTGAGTGCATGCGATGTAGCATTAAAAACAGTAGCAGCACCTCCGCTCAATCTTTCATCGTAACCGCTATCAGAAAAAACTTCAGCCTTGTTGCACATGCTGAATGCCGCAACAAAAATAGTGAGCGATATGATGGTGTAAAACTTCTTCATAAATTTTTTGGTGAGTTGTGAATTGTGAGTAGTGAGTATTTCTATCGTATTAGCCTACTCACTGCTCACAACTGATCACTCACATTTAATCTTGCACATATTGAGTGATAAAATTTTTCAGATCATTATCCAATAGTTCTTTCAGGGCCGCAAGTTGAGTCATGGTTTGTTGAACCTGTGGGCGCTGATTGAAAATTGCCAATTCATAAGTAACCGTGATATTGTCGAATGAATTGATCGCCGCAGTTATCGCTGTCTGAATCTGATTATCGAGACTTTTATTTTTTGATGCAACCAAATCTTTAATGCCAGTTCCACCATTCAATCCGAAATAAACATTTTGCACACCAATAATATTGTCTTTGAAATCGCTTAATGTATTGTGTGAATAAGGAGATTCTGTGATGGTTGAATCATGATTAACAAATGGCTCATACATTTTTTCTGATCCCACTTCATTGCATATATCACTCATTGCGCCGATAATCGCATAAAACAAATCCTGTCGTTTCGGAAATTTTGTGCTGCCATTTCCTGCGTTCAAAACTTGCTGACCGTAACTATCTGATGTAGATGCCCAGCTTTGATATAACGGCTGCACATTATTGTATAAGATATCTGACGTAAGACTAGTTGCATATTGCATTAATCTTGGCGTAAGTTGCGCAACTGTACGGATATCACCACGACCAAAAATAACATACTCAACAGGATGATATCCGCGAAGCGACTGTTGCAAATTTGCCACATCGCTTATTTGTAAAGCGTTGGTGCTTGCAAGCACAGAATCCATCTGAACATAATCAGTTGGCCATGTATCGGTATTGGGATCGTAATCATTGTCTTCTACGGGTCCAAATAAAAATCCCTCGCTTTGCTCCCACACATGGCGAATGTTTTTCCAAGCTGTTTGTGCAGCTAAAAGATTTGCATCTGTTTGGCTCGAATTCAATGTTGTGATTGCTCCATTCAATGATACAGCTGCGTCCGTGAGGTTGCTATATTGGCTAAGTGCAACATTATTTACAAAATCTTTTATCACTGTCTCTTCCACAGTGGTCGAATTAGTCGTTGGAGTTGATGGCGCTTTGTTGCATGCGATAGATAGATTGAGCGCTATTATTAAAAAACTGAATTTTGTTTTCATAAATTTTTATGCTTTGAGGTGAATCACTAATTTATCTTTATCAATATTCGTAGTATATTTTTTCAGCGGATTTTCTGCTGGCCCTTTTATAACCTTTCCATCTTTATCGAATTGGCTTCCATGCAAACTACACGTATATCCATGTCCGTTAGGTGAAAGCTGATTGTTCTGATGTGTGCATTGCAACAATAAAGCCTCGTAAGTATTATCTGCGTTTTTTTGAACCGCGATATCATAAAGCCAACCCTTAGGCCGAACAAGCTGCAATGCAGATTGACTAAACCCTTCAACAGGGATTTGAATTTCATCATTCACCACTTCAGTTTTTATTAACTGATATGCAGGACTGCACGCAGCCAGTTCTGTCAGCAAAAACCCTGAAGCCGTGAGCAGGCAAAAGTTGCATGATGATCTGATGAATTCTCTTCGTTGCATTTTATTTTTTGAGTAGTGAGTTGTAAGTGATAAGACAAACTCACTTACTTCTTACCACTTATTACTTATCACTAAAATGAATACCCAATCCCAATATTTAAAAACTGATCATTCGGTTTATATGGCAAAGCATTCGGTGGCGGGTTGATCACAAGCGCCGGATTTTGCGGACCAGTGTGCAACAATCGCACATCTGCTTTTATCACAACATTCTGAATTGGCAAATAGCTAAACCCAGCAATGATATGCGTCTGCTTTTCGGTGCCATCATAAATTGCTTTCGGTGGCGTTGGAATTGTTTTGTTCATATCAAGAAATTCCGCACGAACAAAAGCAATGCACTGCGCTTTCTTTTGTTGATGATATAATAAATCATACGCTGCTTCAATATAACTACCATACATACCCGTAGATATATTTTTTGCATAAGCGGCATTTATTTTATCTGCTTCCGGATAATAAATGCGGCTATAAATTGCTTTCGCAGAAAAGCCATTATGTGCATATTGCACATTGACTTCGCCGAGATATAAAGGTGTTCCAAATGCGCCGCTATTAAGACCGAGGCTATCAGCAGCACGAGGTCGAAGACCAACAGTTCCACCCATGTATCCAGAAGCCTGAAACTTAAAATCACCAACCGAATATTGAATAGATGCAGTAACAGCAAGATTATTTGCTGTCGCTAAACTTCCTTCTGCACGCGCATCGCGAATGCCATCACCATGTTGAAGGTTTGCGCTATTCAATCCGTTCATAAGCGCAAATGAATAATTAAGTGGAATACGGTTTGCAGATCCATAAAAGCCGATCCCCAATTCACGCCAGGTTGCAGGAATTATTAATTGCTCCACCAATGGACGCTCAACGCCATTAAAATTTACTGGCAAATGGTTTTCATTCAATATGCCAATGCGTGGCACAAATAAACCAGCAACGATATATTGTTTGGGGCTAAGGTTGAATTTGAGATAAGCCTGTTCCATCGCAATCTCGGCGCCATTGTTATCCCCGCCGGCCACTTTTGCATTTTCAATTTCAAGCTCAGAGAAAAAAGAGATTTTTTCGTTGAACTGATGACCTACAAAAAGAACGGCTCTCTCTAAAGTCATGGTGCTTTGATGCGCATTGAAATCGCGCTGATAAAATGCGCTGCCATAGCCAGAAATAACAGTTTTGTTGCTGTTTGTGCCACGGCTTAATGAATCCTCATTCGTCATCAATTGTTGCGCTCTCGTTCTGAATTGCGCCTGAACAGATGTGATTCCAAGGGTTAAAACAAATAGGGGTAAAAGTCTTTTAAGCATACTAGTTCTTGAGCTGCAAAATTAGCGGGCAGCAAAAATTTTGGCTTACGCAATGAGTAAAAGGGTTTACACAATCAGGAAAAAGAATTAAGGGACAAGAGTCAAGGATCAAGATACAAGGGACAAGTGGGAAAGGCAAAATGAGAAAGTAGACATGGGGTTAAAATTAGTTTTCGCTCCTTATTATTAGCAGTAACTTTCTAAAAAATTTCTGTTATGAAAGCTTTTTTGATTTGTGGAATATGCTGCGCTATATTCATGACCAACAGTTGTAACCAACAATCTGCAACTGATAATAAGCAAGCTGAAATTGATTCTTTGAAAAATATCACCAGCAAACTGAAGCCAGGTCTGGGCGAGTTTATGTTACAAATAAAATATCACCATGATTCTTTGGGAAAAGCGATTGCTATCAAAGATTATGAAAGAACAGCTTATGAAATTGATGAGATAAAAGAAACTGCAGAAAGGATTGAGCAGTTGAATATCACAAATGACAAGCTTCAAAAACCTTTTGCCATTTTCTACGAAAAATATTTGCAATCCCCATTGCAAACGCTCGCTGACGCTGCATCAAAAAAAGATGATGCTGCGCTAAAAACAAATTTCATTTCATTGACAAATAACTGCAACAGTTGCCATCATGAAAATAATATGGCATTTATGAAAATACAATGAATAATAAATTTGTGAATGAGGAGAACTAATGGAACAGCAATTCACAAGGCTTTAACCCTGTATGCTTTTTAAACGCAGTAGAAAAATGTGAGATGGAAGAATAGCCAAGCATCACGGAAACATCAGTTACGCTCAATCCTTTTTCATATAAAAGATATCTGGCGTGTTCCATGCGCTGACTCTGATAAAAATCAAATATTGTGGTGCCAAACATTTCTTTGAACCCTTTTTTCAAATAACATTCGTTGATGGCAACTTTGCGACTCAGTTCCTTAATAGTTAAAGGCTCACCGATATGCTGCAGCAGCACTTCTCTTGCCTTCACAATTTTATCGCGGTCAGCTTCATTTGCCAAAAATTTGCATTGAAAACCTTCCACTTCTTTTTCACCAAGCATGCATTCCAGACTATATAAAAGCAGCATCTGCGTTTGAGCATTGATGAAAATATTTTCCAAGCTTCCTGTGAAGCTGTTGTTCATCAAGGCTTCCAACACCATGCGGCTTCTGCTGCAAAGCGATAAAATTTTTGAGAAAGAGGACTGATGTGTGAAATTTAAAATATCATCAGTGTGCGTATTACCGAACTTACTTGGCTTGACAAATTGGGACAAATGAACTGGAGAAAATCTGAAACTGACCACGTCAACGCTCTCTGCTTTTTCAGGACAACTGCGCGAAAAATTAGCTTTGCATGAATCGCACTCTTTTTCTTTATGTTTACAATACACGTTGCCAGCAACACAAAACTTTAACTCCAAATAATTTTTCTTTGGGTCATTTTTTTTATAATGATACATCAGCATGCCCATATCTTCCATATTCCATTGCGGGTGCTTGGAATATCTTTTAATGGAATAATGAACCGAACCGGGCATCTGTTGCTCTTTTTCGTGCAACAAATCAAGGTCGTTCACCATCACGGGCTGTTTGTGAGACAATGCTAATATATCCTGTGGATGAAACATAACGGGTTGCAAATTTAAGGGCGATCCATCAATAATCAAGATGTTTTAAATGTTGTTTTGGATGGCATTTTTATATGACTTTTCCATGACTTTGAGCGAAACAAAACAACTTCTTTCACAGCCTATATTTTACTCTTATAAACTGTATAAATGACCAATTTAAATCGTGCCGTGACGCGTATATTACGTACATTTGCAAACTCTATCATTTACCTTTTAACAGTAATGATTTTCCCAATTTTATGAGCGATACAACACAGGAAGTTTTAGTCCCCGAAAGCAGTGTCTACGGGGCAGATTCAATTCAGGTTTTAGAAGGTTTGGAAGCGGTAAGAAAAAGACCGGCCATGTATATTGGCGATGTTGGTGTGAAAGGTTTGCATCACCTCGTTTATGAAGTAGTTGACAACTCCATCGATGAGGCACTTGCAGGTTATTGCAAAAATATTATTGTCAATATCCATGAAGATAATTCCATCAGCGTTCAGGATGACGGTCGCGGGATACCAACTGGCATTAATAGCAAAGAACAGAAAAGCGCATTGGAAATTGTGATGACCGTTCTCCATGCAGGTGGTAAATTTGATAAGAACACTTATAAAGTTTCTGGCGGCTTGCATGGTGTTGGCGTTAGCTGCGTAAATGCACTGAGCACAACGCTGATTGCAACCGTTGAGCGTGACGGGAAAATATTTGAACAAGAATATAAAATCGGCATACCTCAATATTCCGTTCGCGAAATTGGTGAAAGTGAAAAAACCGGCACCAACATTCACTTCTGGCCTGATTCAAGCATCTTTATCACCACGGTTTATAATAGAGAAATTCTGGAAAGCCGTTTGCGCGAGCTTTCATTTTTAAACAGAGGCGTAAGAATTATCCTTAATGACCTTCGCGAAAAAGAGGATAACGGTGATACCTACACGAAAACATTTTATAGTGAAGGCGGCATTGTTGAATTTGTGGAAATGCTCGATACCAACGCAGGTCGCAACTCAATCATTCCAAAAGTTATTTTTGTTGAAGGGCATGATCAAACAAGCAATGTTGCTGTTGAGGTAGCGCTTCGTTACAACGATAGCTACAATGAGCATATTTATTCTTACGTAAATAATATCAACACGATTGAAGGCGGAACGCATGTGGCTGGTTTCCGTCGCGCATTGACGCGGGTTTTTAAAAGTTATGGCGATAAACAAAATGCTTTTGAAAAAGCAAAAGTTGAAATCGAAGGAGATGATTTCCGTGAAGGGTTAAGCGCCATCATTTCAGTGAAGGTTCCTGAACCACAATTTGAAGGACAGACAAAAACCAAGCTCGGTAATAATGAAGTGAGTGGTGTTGTTGATTCAACGGTTTCAAAAGTATTAGAAGCTTATCTCGAAGAAAATCCAAGAGAAGCAAAAAATATAATCCAGAAAGTAATTCTTGCAGCTCAAGCCAGAGCTGCTGCACGCAAAGCGAGAGAATTAGTTCAGCGCAAAAACGTTTTGAGTGGCGGCGGACTTCCAGGCAAACTTGCCGATTGCAGCGATCGCGATCCTGAAAAATGCGAATTGTTTTTGGTTGAGGGAGATTCAGCAGGCGGAACAGCCAAACAAGGCCGTGACCGCGGCTTTCAAGCTATTCTTCCATTGCGCGGAAAAATCCTGAACGTTGAAAAAGCAATGGAACATAAAATTTATGAGAACGAGGAAATCAGGAATATGTACACTGCGCTCGGCGTAACTGTCGGGACGCCCGACGATCCTAAGGCGCTTAACCTTGTAAAGCTTCGTTATCATAAGCTCATCATCATGACAGATGCCGATGTGGATGGAAGCCATATCGCCACGCTTATCCTCACTTTTATTTATCGCTATATGAAGGAGCTGGTGCAACAACAATATGTTTATATCGCGCAGCCGCCTTTGTATTTAGTAAAGAAAGGAAAAGAACAGGCTTATGCATGGAACGAAGAACAGCGAAAAGCATGGATAGAGAAAATTGCTGGCGGAAAAGAAGACAGTGTGAATGTTCAGCGCTATAAAGGTTTGGGAGAAATGAATGCATCTCAATTGTGGGACACGACGATGAACCCTTTAACACGAACATTGAAACAAGTTACAATTGAAAGTGCCGCAGAAGCCGATCGCGTATTTAGTATGTTGATGGGCGACGAGGTTGCACCAAGAAGAGAATTTATCGAGACCCATGCAAAATATGCCAAAATAGATGTGTAAAACATTATAATTGGCTCGAAATCTGTTTAGATAATTATTAATTACCTTTACAGCGATTTAAAAATCAACTTATTCAGTTGGTCTATTTACTAACCATTTAAAGCTAAATCAAAATGTCGACAGTACAACTTACAGCATACAACGTAAAGACAAAAGAAAAGAACGTTCCAATTCTTGATGCAGTGATTTCTAAAACAGCCAAAGGCGCTTATATGGCTCAAGGCAATGATGGAAAGGGAAATAAGCTCACAACATTACTGGGCGAAGAAAAAGCACTTGCTGCTATTAAAGCTGGTGTTGCAAAACAAAACTGGTAATCGTCTTTGGGCAATTATTATTTCAATCTTAGGATTGTTTGATAATATTCTCATCAATAAAAAAGTTAAGCCTCTGCGTTTATAATGCAGAGGCTTTTTATATAGAAGAGCACAGATAGATTGCTAAATGAAATCCAAATGCTTGTATTGGTGACCTAATATATTCTTATCATCTGC
>CAIYPC010000195.1 GCA_903927975.1 uncultured Bacteroidota bacterium
AGTTTCCAGTTGTTCTAAATAATCATAAGGGGCTTTTGCAAAAGCACTTTGCATCTATGAAGCGCTATTCTTGTAAATATAGAATTTTGAAAGATGCGGGTAACATTCAACTTGATTTTTATTGGCGATTGGAATGACCGCGAAGACAGGGGGACGCAGAGACTTTTACAATTCTGTATTGCTTCTTAGCAAAAAATTTTATAGCTCTGGCTTAGGAATTAAAAAGGATAAAATGGGAATAAGACCTGACTCACTTTGTGTATGACACCATTTGTTGCAAGAATGTTTGTGCGCAAGAAAGATGTAGTGGTTGAATCTCCTGAGCTTTGAATAGTGTTTCCAATTATTGAAGTGAAAAAAAGAGAGTCTCCACTAGGTAAGGCAATAGTAGGTGGAGCAATAGAAAAACGCAAACTATCGGTAGGGAAATCAGAAGAAAAAACTCTTCCACGCACAATATGGGTTATCAATAACCTTGCGAGTGAATCTGGATTTGCAGTGCTAATTGCAGTTGGCGTTGAGTCAGCTGTTAAACGAAATGCATTATTAGTAGGCGCAAAAAAAGTAAACAGACTGTCCTTATTTGAGAGCAATGAGTCCAATGTAGCAGCATACAATTGACTCTGGCTTGCTCGGTTTAATGCAGCTACCACATAAATCAGTGTTGTATCTGTGGCTTGTAAACTATCTAAGGTTGCATAAATATTTCCTATTGGAGGTTTTAATACGCCTGACAATGCCTGGATAACTCCATTTTGAGCAATTACATCAGTTTGAGTCACGAAGTTCCCATTTACATAAAAGCCAGTGGAGTCGAGCGTTAGAAAAAAATAATCGCCGCTAGCGGATAGCACCGGATAATTGCGTTGACCGCCAATCACGCTTGCCCAATCCGAAACCTTTTTTGCTGCACCCGCATAAATATGATACAGCATTAATCTTTCAAGATCTGCTTGTGGATATTTATTAATAGTGGAATCATAAATTCCTGCATTCATAAATGCAATATCAACCGGAGCAAAAATTGTAAAGGGACCAGCTACCGAAATTGGGGTTAAACTGTCTAATGTTGGAAGCAGCCCCGCTTTCGACATCCCGCTATCAAGTATTGTAAGGTTGGTGCCATGCTTAAGAACATATGCAATGCTGCTCCCGGTTGAAACTAAAACTGGGGTGGTTTTATTTTTAATGCAAGCTGTTACGATTGTGATTAAAGCAAAAGCAAAAACAAAAAATCTTTTTTTAAAAATACTCTTTCTCATAAACCGGGTTTCATTAAAACAGAATTGCTTATTCAAAAACCGCACCATTACTTTCTTCCCCATTTATTACGCAAAAAAGCCAATCAGGTTGTTTGAATAATAGTAACGCACATTGTAAACGAAAAAGAGCAAGATTAATTATTCAAAGCTATAACTCACTTTTCCGTCTTTTTCATCTTTCATTAATATGCCAAGTTGCTCCAACTGCTTGCGAATTTTGTCGGAAGTTGCATAATCCTTTTTCGATCTCGCATCTTTTCTTATATCAACCAAAAGATCAAGAACACCTTTTAACTTATCTTGCTCTTGTCCTGATTCATCTTTCAATCCCAAAATATTTTCAACATAGCTTTTGAAATGATTTTTTACAAAAGCAAAACATTCAGCAGATAGTGTGGCATTCTCTAATGCGCCACTCTTAAATGAATTGATGTAATTTACTAATGAGAACATGTTTGCAAGCACTTTTGCCGTGTTGAAATCATCGTTCATAAAATCATCCATCTCGCGGCAATAAGAATAAAATTGCTCTTCTATTTTTTCATCAATCTCTTTTGCTGGATCAAAATCTAATTTTAATAATAACTGATATGCTTCCCACAAACGTTTCAATCCTTTTTCGGCAGCTTGCAATGCTTCATTGCTAAAATCGAGCGTGCTGCGATAGTGCGTTTGCAAAATAAAAAAGCGGATTGTCATGGGCGAATATGCTTGCATTAACAATGGATGACTACCGCTAAACAATTCTGTTAGTTTGATCACATTATTATAGCTCTTACCCATCTTTTTGCCATTGATGGTAATCATATTATTATGGAGCCAATAACGCGCAGGAATTTTATGATTGCAGATAGTGCTTTGCGCAATTTCGCTTTCATGATGTGGGAATTGAAGGTCCATCCCGCCACCATGAATATCGAATTGATCGCCCAAATATTTTTTGCTCATCGCAGAACATTCAATATGCCATCCAGGGAAACCCTCGCCCCACGGGCTTGTCCAGCGCATGATGTGCTCTGGCGGCGCGGCTTTCCATAAAGCAAAATCTTGTTTGTTGTGCTTTTCATCCTGATTGTCCAAATCGCGTGTGGTCTCTAACAAATCATCCAAAACCCTTCCGCTCAATTTTCCGTAAGGATATTTTTCTGCATATTTTTTTACATCAAAATAAACAGAACCGTTCACCTCATAAGCATATCCATCTTTAATGATTGTATTAATCATATTGATCTGCTCCACGATATGACCAGTTGCAGTTGGCTCAATGCTTGGATCTAGATTATTGAATTGATGCATTGCCCAATGAAAAAGATTGGTATATTTCTGCACCAGTTCCATCGGCTCCAATTTTTCTATCACAGCTTTTTTTGAGATTTTATCTTCTGCTTCGCGACCTTCTTCTTCAAAATGGCCGGCATCAGTGATGTTGCGCACATAACGCACTTTATAATTCAAATGCATCAGGTAGCGATAAATAAAATCGAACGTAATAAAAGGCCTTGCATGCCCGAGATGGCTTTCGCCGCTAACGGTTGGACCGCACACATACATGCCAACATAGCCCAGAGTAATGGGCGTGAACAACTCTTTCTCTCTCGTGTATGAATTATGGACTTTTAACGAACTCATTATTTCCTTAATTTCTAATAAAAACTCTATTGATTGATGAACACAGAACGATTTAAAATCAGCGCAAAAATAGGCTATCCCTACAAACGCTGCTACATGAGCAAAGGCAATTTAGAAAAGATATTTGAGGAGAATATATCATGAAATAAAAATACAAACTATTTAGCAGTATCTGGCAGTTGAAAGTCTGCAATAACAGGGTGATGATCAGAATATGGAAGCCTGAAATTTTTGCATTGCAATGTTTTAAATTCAGGCGATGCAAAAATATAATCAATGCGCAATGTGGGCGACAGGTTAACATAAGAACGGCCGATGCCAAAACCTTTTTTGCTGAAAGCATCTTGCATATCGCCGCGAATATGAAAATAAGTATAGGAATTAGGAACGTCGTTAAAATCGCCACAAACAATATTCAGATGATCACTGCTATCGATGATCTGCCGCACCAAATCTGCCTGATTGCCGCGAAACCCATAAGCACGCTTTAATTTTTTTATGATTGATTTGGAAGCCTGAAACACACTGTCATCAACATTCTTGATGATTTCTATATCACGGAAATCTTTACCGCGGAATAATACTGACTGAAGGTGC
>CAIYPC010000196.1 GCA_903927975.1 uncultured Bacteroidota bacterium
AAAAAGAAAATGCTATTGAATATTCAAAAACGCTCACGGCGCATGAAAAATTAATTCAGGCAACCATCAAAAAATTGTTTTTCAAGCCAGAAGAAAATGTTGAAGTGAGCTATAAGACTATTTCCAAATATTTAGGTAAGCGATTTAAGGCTGACAAAAATCTATAAACCAGTCTACAAACTATAAACTCTCAGAGGTTTATAGTCAGTTTTCGAGCCTTGAATACATGCCAGTCTTGATGGTGAAGAAGCCATAGGAGATTGCATGATTCGCCCAAAACCAAAACGTCCAAGAGATTACAAAGCCGAATACCAACGCCGCCTTGAGCGTGGACGCGGTAAAGGCTTAAGCCGTTCACAGTCGCGCGGCCATCCCAAGGCAAAAGAAAAGAATATCAGGAAGCCCCGCCCGATCAATGACGCTGCATTCCAAATCAGCCTCAAGGCATTACGCTCCGGCAAAACACTTGCCGAAGCCGCAAGGGAAATACGGGTTTCGCCAGATCGTTTGCGTAATCAGGCACAAGCACGGGGTGCCATCAAACAGCGTGGCCGCAAATGGATTGTCAGGAATGAACTGCCAAGACGGATGCTGATATACAGCCACGGCGAGGCATTTTCCGTCACTTTAGACAAATTCAGTCATGCATCAAAAACTGGCCGTTATATGTCGGCGGTAAACAAGTTTTTAAGAACCAATGACGCTGCACATCTTAACCAGTTTCTCAAGAAATCTGTCACTGACAGCAGCGGCAAGAAATATGTGTTCGAGACAGACCCAAACGCCCTCTACCGATTATCCGCCAGCGGCGGCGAATCGTTCCAAGACGTGTACCGCATCGTCGCTTATGCGCTACAGGACACACAAGTGACATGGGAATGTTTCCGCAAGCTGAAATCTCTTTATGCTCTGCATGAGCTTGACCACACGGGCGCACATAAAATTCATAGCGAGGCTAGCTTGGGCAAAGCCTATTTGCGTGAAATGGGAATTAAACCATGGAAAATATTGCAACCTGATTTTCCGCCGGAAATGATCGGCAATATCATTAGCACCTATTACGGGGGCAGATCGGAGGTACATATACGCCGTGAAGCAGTACAAGTGCTTTATTGCGACTTTTTATCAATGTATCCTACTGTTAAGAAGCAGATAAAATTAGCCGCCGCGCAAGATAAGCCAGCGCTTGAAAATCAGCAGCTTGCTCTTAAAATATTGGCGAATGCCGCAAGCTACGGCATTTTTGTTGAGCTGAATGTCGAGGGAGAAAAACTGTTACAACCCATGCTGTGTTATGGCGCAAGTGGCAATGCCATTCCTATACGCCAAAAGAAATTTGAAAAGGCGGGGGCGTTCTTTCATCCGTTACTGGCAACATTTATTACCGGAGCCGCCAGATTGATGCTCGCCATAACGGAACGACAGGCGACTGATGCCGGTTTGGATTGGGCTTTTTGCGATACGGACAGCATGGCAATGGCCAAGCCCGAATTAATGCCAGAAGCAGAATTTATCCAGAAGGCGCAGCAAGTGCGAGAATGGTTCACGCCGCTAAATCCGTATACAGAAAAGGCACCCCTGCTTAAAATTGAGGATGATAACTATAGCTTGTCGGATAAAACGCTATTGCAGCCGCTTTACTGCTACGCCATATCATCTAAACGTTACGCTCTCTATAATATTGGCGCGGACGGAAAGACTGTCTTGCAAAAAGTTTCAGCGCATGGGCTTGGACACCTTATCGCACCATATCATAAAGACAATGAATCCAAACTTGGGGAAGCGCAGCCATGGCAACAGGATGTGTGGCTGGAAATGATAAATGCGGCTCGCAATAATACACAGCCAGATTTTAGTCGTCTGCAAAACTTCAATATGCCAGCCGTAAGCCGTTACGGGGCAACTACACCCGCACTTGAAAAATGGTTTGATAAATACAATGAAAATAAGCCCTATTGTGATCGGTTACGCCCATTCAATTTCTTATCGGCAATGCAAGCCAATCATGAGTTTAAATCACTAAAGCCCGTTGCACCGTATAATAAAGATACCGCTAAAGCTGTTGCCCGATGTTTTGATCGTGTTACGGGCGAGAAAGTCAGTAAAAATAAGCTGAAAACAAATTTGGATGCAATGGCTCAATATCATCTGCATCCAGAGACAAAATTTCTTAATGGCGATTTTCTTGATAAGGGGAAAACACAGCGCCGACATGTCATCGTGAAATCCATTCAGCACATCGGCAAGGAAGCCAATAAATGGGAAGAGCAGTTTTTTACTGGATATGACCCTGAGTCGCAGATCGAATACGGCATTTCTCCGGAACAAAACGAAGAGATACTGCAATCTGTATTGCAGGCTGTTACAATCTACGGCGCAAAAAATGTTGCTGTTGCCTCCAGATTATCGGAGCGATATATTTTAAAAATTCACAAAGGAAACGTAACTCCCTCAGAAAAGGCTCTTGTAAAATTGCAAAGAGCTATAAAAACACTTGAAAGCACCAGTGCATCCGAACGGGAACTGCTCCAGAAAATTAAAGAAATGATGAAAGAGGTGGATATTTCCATTCGCAGCGTTGCTACGAAACTTGAAATTGATGCAGCAAATTTGAGAAAAATACTTTCCGGCCTCAGAAGCTCCAAAGAGCCGTTGATTCGCATCCATGCGTACTTGATGGAACTGATAGCCCGTCAGAATTAGAAGAAATCCCTGATATATAAGAAAACAGCCCCTGTCAGTGAAGGTAAGGGCTGTTTTGTCTCTTGATGAGGTCAGAAATCGGAACTATTCTGCCTCTCACTATACCCCTCCCTTTTTCTTTGGTGGGTTTTCCCGGAGATGTTTAGAGCAATACCCTGCATAC
>CAIYPC010000197.1 GCA_903927975.1 uncultured Bacteroidota bacterium
CCAGCAAGACAAACATTCGCAAAATCACTTTTGTTTTCTTCTCCTTTATAAGTTGATTTTATAGTGGCCGCCGTTATTGAAACTGGATATAATGCGGCAGGATACGCATCAATGCCAAGTTTCTGTAGTTCCACTAATTTGTCGCGGCGAATGATTTCCTGTTCTGATAAATGTTGATTGCTCATAATCTTTTCTCAAAAAAATTTGTGCAAAGGTAACGTCTGAGCGCGGATTTTAGGTGATTGATAAGATTTTGATGAAGGAATGCTAACAAGGCATCTGACGGCTGCAAAGGCATAATAAATTGGTCAACATCGCTGAAGCCGTCTGATGCCTTCCGCCCCAAAGAGTTTATAAAATAATTTTTGGAAAATTTCCTAAACATTTAATGCCAACAGCACTTGCCAAGCTTCGTTTATTTTCCCATCGTCAAGCAGTTCGCTGGCATAGATGTGCAACTCTTTTTCCATTTCATCGGGGCTGATGGAATAATATTGAAAAATATTTTTCAGTCTGTCATCATGAAATGAAACATCAACTTCGGGAATCTGTTGTACATTTCCCAATTGACCAAGATTGTTGCCTGTTAATATTTTGCTTTTGCGGATTGCCATAGGTAATGCATCAATGCCAATCCCCAATTGTGTATTTGGTTTTTCTACTTCAAAAAGATTTGGTTCATCAACCCTGCAATACCAATTGCCGCCAAGCCTTGCAACATGATGCAATTTTTTTTGGTCAATCAATTTTTGTTCGTTCAAGATGCTATCGTCAATGTGCATACGTAAAACTTCTGCAATCACTAAATTGCCTGCACCTGCATTTTCGCCTAGCGATTTCACTTCAATTATTTTGCATTCCATTTTCACTTTGCTTTCTTTCACCATCGGCGGTTTCACCAATGTTGCTTTTTCTTCTGTGAAGCCTGCTTTAATAAATTCATTCACTCCCTTTGGAAATTCACAGCTTGCTAAACTTGTTTGCTGCACCATATCATAATCAACAATATTGATTACCACTTCAGGCACTTCAAGAATATTCTGCAGCGTATGTTTTGTTGTATTGTCTCTTGCTCTTCTCGCTGGAGAAAAAACAATTATCGATGGGCTGACAGAAAACAGATTAAAAAAACTGAATGGACTGAGATTAACATTTCCATCTTTATCAATTGTGCTTGCAAAGCATATTGGGCGAGGGGCAATTGAATGCTGCAGATAATGCTGGCGTTGTTGGAACGAAATATCTTTTAAGTCGATAATCATTTTATTTTTTTGTTATCTGAACCGCGATTTTAACCTTATTTGTCTGATTTGCATGAGGGTTCTTTGGTCACGCAATGTATAAGCAAATCACTAATCAGTTCAATCGGATAAATAAGGCTAAAATCGTGGTTCAGACATTTGCCTACAACGGATTGAAATCCATTGCTACAATATGCGCCGAGGCTACGCCTCTGCACGTACTGCCTATGAACTATCAACTATGAACTTCTTCTGCGCCTCCCTGTCTCCGCGTTTATTTTCTCTTCCTCGCGAGTATCGAAAAATCATCCTCTTCGGTCACAATCATATTGGTCAAAATTCCCAATCCATCAATTTCCATCTCAACTTCATCGCCTTCTTTCAGCCATTGTTCTTCATAATTTGGGTCGTTCAATTTCCCTGTTCCATTCAATTCTAAAAAACACCCTGTGCCAACAGTGCCGCTGCCAATAATATCACCGGGATATAAATCGGCGCCATAAGAAGCACGCTCGATAATCTCTGCAAATGTCCAGTCCATATCTTTTAAATTCCCATCGCTCACCTGTTTTCCATTTATGCGACATTGCATGCGCAGATCCCAACTTTTCCCAACATGCCCTTCTTTGCAAGCAGTTTCAAATTGCTGCAATTCATCCAAGGTTACCAAATACGGACCGGTTGCTGTGGCAAAATCTTTTCCTTTTGCTGGTCCGAGATTCAATAGCATTTCCTCCATCTGTAATTTCCTGGCGCTTATATCATTCATGATCATCAGCCCCGCAATATATTCATCAGCGTCTTCTGCGCGGATATTTCGCCCATGCTTGCTGATGACGATCGCTGCTTCCAGTTCAAAATCTAATTTTTCAAAATGATCCGGCATACATTTTATATCTCCCGCTCCTTGAATGCTATGATGATTTGTGAAATAAAAAACAGGGTATTGCTCGAATTCGGCAATCATTTGCGTTCCTCGGTTACGCCTCGCCGTTGCCACATGCTGATAAAATGCATAGCCATCGCGGCAAGAAGGTGGAAACGGAACAGGCGCAACTTTATCAACTGAATCATATGCAATGCCTCTTTCCATTGCAATATGTCCTTCTTGTATGGCTATTTCCCCAGCCTGAAGCACAGGTAAAAATTCATCCCAATAATTTAAAATCATGTTAATACTATTTGGGAGATCTGGGTGAATCAATTCCATATCAAACAAAAAACCATCTACTAAAATTGCCAATTGATCATGTTCGTCGAGCAAATAAGAAACAAGCTTCATATAAATTTTTTTATAGCGGATAAAAATAATCAATAAATCAATGCATGATTTTGATCAGCTCTAAAGTCATGCAAATGCAATATTTGGCAGTTTGGAATGCAGTAGATATCTTAGTTATCCGTATTTTTGTAGTTTACACAAGGGACATGAAATTTGACAAAATCCATAACAACGGTCAGGCTCAGCTTTTTAAGAACCAGTATTTAGAGATGCTGACCAAAACGCATCCATTGGTGATTTGGGGGATTTATCTTCCTGCAATCATTTATGGTTTATATCATAGCTACGCAGCTTTTGATTATAGTATTGCGAGAATAACGCTCACATTTTTAGCCGGGGGTATTTTCTGGACTTTCTTTGAATACATTATGCACCGTTTTATTTTTCATTGGGTGGCTGAAAGCGAAAGCTCAAGAAAAGTTATTTACGTGATGCACGGTAACCATCATGAGTATCCGCGTGACAGGGAGCGACTTTTTATGCCGCCGGTGCCAAGTATTATACTTGCATGCATCGTT
This sequence comes from uncultured Bacteroidota bacterium, assembly GCA_903927975.1. Classification (GTDB taxonomy): domain Bacteria; phylum Bacteroidota; class Bacteroidia; order Chitinophagales; family Chitinophagaceae; genus Puia. Next base: position 3,042 of record CAIYPC010000197.1, read on the forward strand.
TTTTTGTTGATGTATGCTGTTATGAGAGAGAATGCATTTATGTTTTTTCCTGGGTTTATTTTGGGATACCTTTTATACGGTAGCATGCATTTTGCCATTCACGCATGGAACCCACCTTTTAAATGGCTGAAGCCTTTATGGCGCAATCACCACCTTCATCACTATAAGAACGATCATCGCGGCTTTGGCGTTAGCACCACCATTTGGGACAGAGTGTTTGGCACCATGTTCAATCTTCAAAAAGAAAAAGAAGACAAACAAAAAGTGGAAGAACTGATGTACGTTAAGCGCAAAAAAGAAGCTGTTTAGGATTAATTTCAAGCATTTTTTTGGGCGTGTCTGCGTAATTTGGATACCGGCATTGGTTTTCATGGCATCATCGTTGCGTCGCAATCCGTTCATCTTTTGTGCCGCTATTTAGCTTTAGTGTTCTCCGCGAAAGTGTTTACTAATTCATACATGAATCTCCCGCGAATGCTTTTTTGAATGCTCTCTAAAAACCTTCGGGGCTCTTAGGCAAGGAGTAAAGTATTAAGCTTTGCGCCTTAGCGGTTGTTGGGAGAAATCTTTACCATTTTTCCTCTTCGCTATTCTCATTTTTATTTTGTGAAAATTCGCTACGTGTTTTTATTTTCTGTAATTGCCTTTCAATAATAAGTGAAGCAATCAAATTTCCCGCATCCTCACTTGCATTTTCATGCAACATTTTTCTGAGCCTATTTTCATCCACATCTATTCTATATAACAGTGTTGCCAATTCCTCAAAACGGTTTGTGATGAGATAATTAATATGTGCAGCCAACTTATCTTTTATTTCTTCCAAAGAAATTTTTTCTGCAAGCTCAATATGCAAATCTTTATTTAACTCAACGATTAATAATTCCTCATTATCCATTATTCATTTATTAATTATCCATTAATAATGTTCCATCACACCAAGACCAAACAAAGCAAAATCATATTTCACAGGATCTGTTTTATCGAGATTGCGCAAATGCTGTGTGAGCTGTAATGCGCTCTGCCAGTCAGTTTGGTTGCGATCAATAAAACTAAAACGCTTTGCAACTCTTGCTACGTGAAGATCGATTGGACAAACCAATTGTGAAGGAGAAATTTTTTTCCATAAACCAAAATCAACGCCTTTATTATCACTCCTAACCATCCAGCGCAGGAACATGTTCAATCTTTTGCACGATGATTTTTTTTCAGGCGATGCGATATGCTTTCTTGTTCGCGGCGGTGCATCAACCAAAG
>CAIYPC010000198.1 GCA_903927975.1 uncultured Bacteroidota bacterium
TTAAATGCCATCCTCTGATCCCGACCTTATTGATTATGATAATATCAATGAACGAATTGCATGCACAAGTAATTACAGATAAAAATCTTTTAACAAAAATGTCGAAAGATTTTAAGCAAAGAGAAGACAACAATTTTACAAGAGCAAAATTGCTTGCCAAACAGTACGGATGGTTTCTTACAAAAAAGACAATAAATGGCGGGCTGGTATCATTGATAGGAGTTGATGAATTAGGCAATCCTCAATACGTTTCCACTTACAATAATACCATTGCCGCTGCTACAACAAGAGCAAACCAGCTTTGGCCTGGTGGTTCATCAGGATTAAACCTATCTGGCTCATCAAGTTCAGTAAAAGGCAAAATAGCTATTTGGGATGGCGGTCATCCATTAACAACACATGTAGAGCTCACAGGAAGAATAACAATAAAAGATGGTGTGGGTTCGGTTGAAGGCCACGGAACACATACCACAGGAACAATGATCGCCACAGGCATTAACCCAATTGCAAAAGGAATGGCTTTTGGGGCTCAACAATTACTTGCTTATGATTTTAATAATGATGCTTCTGAAATGGCCACAGCGGCTCCAAATCTTTTAGTCTCCAATCATTCTTACGGTTTTTTGCCTGGTTCGGGCTGGACTTATGATGGCACAGATTGGGATTGGTATGGTGATAGTACGATCAGTAAAACAGAGGCTTATGCCTTTGGATATTATGATGTAAATGCACAGTTGTATGATTCGATTGCTTACAACGCCCCTCATTATTTAATAAGCGTTGCAGCGGGAAATGCAAGAGGGTATAACGGACCTGCGGTTGACAGCCCATATTTTTATAATGGCAATAAAAAACTAAATCGTCCGGCTACTCTAAAAGATAATCCGACTTACACAAGCGTTAGTAATACAGCAGATGCAAAAAATATTTTAGTAGTTGGTGCTGTGAGTGGCATTCCCGCAGGTTACAGTTCTCCGAATGACGTTAGCATCGCTTATTTCAGCTCTTGGGGACCGACAAATGATGGAAGGATAAAACCAGATATCGTTGCAGATGGAGTTGATGTTACCTCAACATGGAACACCAGCAATACGGCTTACAGCACACAGAGCGGAACCTCAATGGCAACGCCAAATGCAACAGGATCGCTTTATTTATTACAGGAATATTATGAAAAATTGCACCCAACAGTTTTTATGCGCTCTGCAACATTAAAAGGACTCGCTATTCATACCGCAGATGAAGCAGGCGCATCGCCAGGACCAGATTACGTATATGGATGGGGGTTATTAAATGTCCTGAAAGGATCGAGCGTCATCACGTCTTCTTTCAATCAACAATCTGATACAATTATAGAGAGCACATTAAATAGTGTCTCTACTTATACATTCAATATAACAGCATCAGGAAAAGGCCCGCTTGTTGCAACCTTAGTTTGGACAGATCCCCCTTCAACGCCCGTAGTTGTTGCACAATCTTTGCACAACACAAAGTCTATGCTGGTGAATGATCTAGATATGAGAATCACGAAGACCGTTGGTGGCCAGGTTTTCAAACCATGGATACTTGATCCCGCAAACCCTGCAAACCCTGCTACAACAGGCGATAATTTTAGGGATAATGTTGAAAAAATAAATGTTGACAGTGCAATACCGGGCCAAACATATACCATTACTATTACAAATAAAGGAACATTGGCAAGAGGCTCTCAGGCTTTTTCTTTGCTTGCTAGTGGAATCGGTGGTCAAGCTTATTGCACATCCGCCCCAACAAGCAGTGCCGGCACTCGCATTGACAGTGTGAACATCAGCAATATTCAAGTTGCTAACCCCGCAGGTTGCACTACCTACACAGATAACACGAAGTACACTGTTCAGATCCAGTCAAAACAGAAATTGCCAGTTCGCATTAAACTAAGTAGTTGCGATGCATCGACAGCAAATAAAGTTGTAAAAATTTTTATAGACTATAATAACAATGGTGTTTTTGATGCCAATGAGCTGGCAGCGCAAAGTGGCGTGCTTAATGGAAATGTTGTTTATACGGATACTATTAATACCCCTTCACTTACGCCAGGAAGCACAACATTAATGCGCATTGTTGCTGAAGAAACAAGCAACACTTCTGATGTGCAGGCATGTGGCACTTATGGAAATGGAGAGACACAAGATTATACGGTTCAGGTAGGAATCCCTACAAATGATTTAGCACTTGCGCAATTGATTGCTCCTGCTAATGGCGTTTGTAGCGATGATTCAGAGCTCGTTGTTATTACCATCCGCAACAATGGAATTGATACGGCTTCAAATGTTCCTGTTTCTGCACAAATAACAAATGGCAACAGCGTTGTGGCAACACTTTCGGAAAAATATCCGGGAATAATTCCACCGGGATTTTTAGTTACATATACTTTCCAAAAAACTTTCGCTGCTGTAGCGGGGACAACCTATAATGTGTCTGCTTATATCACTTCACCAAATGATCAGAACAGCACAAATGATACATTGACAAGCGCTGTTGCAATAGCTGCGCAACCGGCAGCCCCAACTGCAAGCGCAACAATAAGCGGAGATACCGTTACGTTGAAAATAACCAACCCAGATGCGAGCAAAACTTATTTTTGGTATAATAGTGCAACGAGCGAAACTCCTTTGTTCGCGACAACAGATACAATTCTCACGCTCAGTTCTGTTCCAGCAGGAAATACTTTTTATGTGGGCACAGGTATTGAAGGGACGTTGGGGATCAAATCAAAAAATGATTATCAAAGTGGCAGCGGCGGCGGTTATCAAACTCCTGGAGGAAATTTTATAGATTATACAGCAGAAGTACCTACTATTCTGAAAAGTGCAAGACTATTTACTGGCAATGCCGGAAAAATGCAACTGATTGTTATAGACACTTTCAATACACAGCATGATGGATCTTTTAATTACGACGTCCTTTCAAACACAGTTATTGATGTTTATGCAACAAGCCCAACACCTAAGATTGGTAATGTAGCAGGGATCAATGCCGCTGATACAGGTGCAATATTCTATCTTAACCTTCCATTGCCAGCAGGGAAATATTTAATTTGGGATAGCACTATTGATGCCACGATTGATAAATCAGCAATCTCAACAGCTTCAATTTTCCGAAATAATAACATCACCGGAAATCCTTATCCCTTTAAAATACCAAATGTGATTTCTATAACGGGCAATAGCGCCACTTCAACAACAAATCCTACGCAATTCCAAGGGTACTATTATTATCTGTACGACATGAAAATACAGACACCTGATTGCATTAGTGATCGAACTGCCGTTGCCATTTCAGTCCCAACAACTCCTAGTGGTGATTTTAAGTTTGGTCCAAACCCTGTAACACCTGGCATCCCTTCAACTGCTACGTTTGATGCAGGCACATCTGGCAGTGTACAAATTGAACTTTTTGATTTGCTTGGAAGAAGATGTTACTCTCAAAACTATACTGCGTCTGGCATATTCAGCGCACAAATAAATGTGGGCAACCTTATAACGGGCATGTATATCCTTTCAATAAAAGCAGGCAGCAAATCTTATAAGCAAAAGATATTGATAGCAAGATAAATTTTGGATAAATCAAATAAGGATTGATCTCAGAAGCCATCAAATTGAAATGATTTGATGGCTTCTCTTTTAAGATCAGCTACTAATTATTTTCCTGAAAAAATTTCTCTCATAAATGCTTTCGTCAAAATAATTTATATTAGCCTGTTCCATTGCTCGTTACAAGCTGTGCTTTGGATGCAGATTCTTTCAGACTGTTTTTATAACCTTTAATTGAAAAAACAACCACATGCTACAGCCATGGCAAACAGGAAAGATTATTAGAATTGAAAATGAAACGGAAAGCACACGCCGATTTTGGATCCAATTACCTGCTATGGAAAAATTCGATTTTAAACCGGGTCAATTCGTAACCCTCGATTTACCAATACATGAAAAGCCAGCCAAACGCTGGCGGAGCTATTCCATCGCGTCCTGGCCTGATGGCACAAATGTTTTTGAATTGGTTATTGTATTGCTTGAGGATGGAGCAGGGACAAACTATTTGTTCAAAGAGGTGACTGTTGGAAGTGAATTGACACTGCGCGGCCCGCAAGGCGTTTTTGTTTTGCCCGAACCGATTGAAAAAGATTTGTTTTTTATTTGTACTGGCACGGGCATTGCACCTTTCCGTGCAATGGCACATCATATTCTTAACCATAACATTCCTCACGGTGATATATACCTGATTTTTGGTTGCAGAAAATTCAGCGACTGTCTTTACAAAAATGAATTGGAAGAATTGGAAAAAAAGATGAGCAGCTTTCATTACATTCCTACATTCTCACGAGAAATTCCTGATACTATTAACAGAAATGTTAGAACAGGTTATGTGCATACTGTTTATGAAGAAATCTGTAGGAACAATATTAAAATTAGCATTACAGAAGAAACATCTACTTTAAAACCAGCATCATTTTATTTATGTGGATGGAAAAACATGATTGATGAAGCAAAGCAAAGAATACAAGCATTAGGCTACGACAGGAAATCTATTCATCAGGAATTATATGGATAGGATGTAGCCAATGTATGATTTTTGATGTATGATGTATGATGTGCTATATGACCAGCAACTCGTTTGGATTACTGGCTCTATAATTTCACGCGGCACTCGATTTTAAGAAATCGTACATCGTAAATTTTCAAGACGCTTTTTTATCAAGCAACTGGCTATACATAAAATCGTAAGTCTCCTTTCGTGAAGGCATATCTTTCTCAGCAAGATTCTTCGTCTTTTTGCCAGTGATAAGATAAATAACAACAAAGAATACTAATGCTGCCAGAATTACGGGAAAGATATTCAGATGAAATCCGCCGTGAAGATTAACTACAGTTTGCATGGTCGATTTTTTATAAGGATTGGATTATGCTATAACGCTTAAAAGTAGATTATATTTTTGCTGAGGGCAAAGTAGTTTTACCAAATTATTGATTCGTAAACTTACTATTACAAAAAAAATGCCACTAAGAATAGAAACGATGATTGAATTACAATCCCGTTTCGCCTTAGTGGCAATAAAAAAATTGGGTACCATCAAGCCTTCATAAAATATCGAAACTAAAATTGGCTAGCGATCAAAGACGATAAACATAATTACGAAGCAGTGTTTGCGTTTGCTTCTTTATTCAACAAATTATCATAAATCAAACGATAACCCTCATTGCGGGTTGGCGTAAAATCTTTTGTCAGCAACTTTTTCCTAAGCGTTCCGTTCGGCAATTTTTCATTGTTGTTGCCATTCGGGTTTGCCATCATAACAACAGGATCTTTGATGCCGCGAAGTTTTAGCTCCATGCTTATATATTCTTTTTGAATTTCAAGAATTTCAGCGTGGCTGTTGATCATTTCGGTTTCTGCTTTAACAAGTTTCTTATGCACTTTGGCAATCTGACTTCGGCGAAGGCTAAATCCGATTAACATAGAGACTGCAACAACCGCTAATAGGATAAGCGCGTTGATTGGGAATTCAAACGTAAGCATTGTAATTTAATTGAGGTTAGTAAGTAAGCACAAATAGATAAACGTTAGATATTGTTTACAATGCTATTGCAAACAATATCTAAAATCTAAGGTAGAAGTTTGGTAAAAGGCTTAGGAAATTTGTTTATCCACAATACTCTTTATTGTGTGAATTGCGATGCGTTCTTGATGCATGCTATCGCGGTAACGTATGGTAACTGTGTTGTCTTCTTTTGTTTGATGATCAACAGTTATACAGAATGGAGTTCCGATTGCATCCATGCGACGATAGCGTTTTCCAATTGCATCTTTCTCTTCATAAAAACAACGGAAAGAATTTTTGCAATCATCCATTATCTGTTGAGCAATTTCTGGCAAGCCATCTTTTTTTGTCAAAGGAAGAATGGCTACTTTGATAGGAGCTACTCTGGGCGGCAGTTTCAGCACAACGCGGCTATCTTGTTTATCGGCAGTGCTCAAATCTTCTTCAGTATATGAATTGCTGATGATCAATAAAAACATTCTATCAAGACCAATAGAAGTTTCAATCACATAAGGAATATAATTTCCAAAAGGTTTTCCATTTGCATCAAGATCGTTATCGAAATATTGCATTTTCTTTTTGCTATATTCCTGATGGCTGCGCAAATCAAAATCAGTTCTCGAATGAATGCCTTCTACTTCTTTAAACCCGATTGGAAAATCATATTCAATATCACAAGCAGCATCTGCATAATGTGCAAGCTTCACGTGATCATGAAACTGATATTTTTCTTTTTCAATTCCCAAGCTCAAATGCCATTTCATTCTTTCTTCTTTCCAGAATTCATACCATTCTTTTTGTGTGCCAGGACGAATAAAGAATTGCATTTCCATTTGCTCAAACTCGCGCATGCGAAAAATAAATTGTCTTGCAACAATTTCATTGCGAAAAGCTTTTCCTATTTGTGCAATACCAAAAGGGATTTTCATCCTTCCTGTTTTTTGCACGTTTAGAAAGTTCACGAAAATCCCTTGCGCTGTTTCTGGTCTTAGATAAATTTTATTATCGCCTTCCTCTGAAGATGCAGTGGAACCGAATTCAGTAGAGAACATCAGATTGAACTGACGAACATCAGTCCAGTTGTTTTTTTCTCCTTCAGGTGTAATATTATTATTAACAATTACTTCTTTTAATCCTGCAAAATCATCAGAAGCTAATAATCTTTCCATTTGCGCTCTCAATTCAGTTGCTTGCGTGACCTTTAATTTACCACCTAAAGCAATATACCTTTTAGATAGCTCTTGTTTTGCTTCATCATTTTCAAAACCTCTTAGCCCGGTCTCTTCTAATAGTTTTTTTGATGCGCTTTCTAATATCCTAGTGTCTTCATTCAATAGATGATCGATATATTGTTCAATTAAATGATCAACACGATATCTTTTTTTACTGTCCTTATTATCGATCATCGGATCGCTGAAATTATCAACATGTCCGCTCGCCTTCCATGTGGTTGGGTGCATAAAAATGGCAGCATCAATGCCCACAATATTTTCATGCAATTGCGTCATGCTCTTCCACCAATAATCTTTGATATTCTTTTTTAATTCGCTGCCCCACTGACCATAGTCATACACTGCGCTTAATCCATCATAAATTTCGCTGGAAGGAAAAATAAAGCCATACTCTTTGCAATGAGAAATAATTGCCTGAAATCTTTTTGTATCGTTTGCCATAATGGGCGCAAAGGTAAAATATTATTGCTTAAAAGATTCTGTTAAGCCTTATTCATTAATTGAAGAATGGCATTGACAAACGCCTGTGTTTGTTCGTAAAGATTCTCAATATTTTTTTCATCTATAAAAACAAAATCTTCATAATCGGCTTCAAAGCGTTTCGCCATAATAAAAGAATAGAAATCGGAGAATTTAGAATCAATTTTATGAGCCAGTATAAATTCCTTGTTGAATAAAGACTTGGCGCCCGAATGAGTTTTTGGATTGTACCCGTTTGAAACAAGCAACGCGTTCACTGCATAGAAAGATGCGTAATACAAACGGCTGGTTGCGGTCTCATTCATTGCATTGTCAATTAAAAGCCTTGTTTCCCTGAGAGATTGCAATGCCTTTGCAATTTATAATCAATATAGTCTTCTTGATTTTTCATAAAGCAATGCCATCTTCCAAGATGCTTTCATAAATGTTAGTAAACCTATATTCTTCTTCCCAAATATTTTTATTTTTCACCAACAAAGAAATCACAATCGAATAGACTGATTCTATTTTTTTTCTTACTTCAGGTATCAATTCGCGCAACAGTAAGTCAGTATTATTTCTTTCTGTGAGAACCAGAAAATCCCAATCACTTTCACTATCTGCATCACCTCTTGCTCTGCTTCCAAATAAAATGACATTTGCGGCAGGATCATAGATATGAACAACATTGTTAAGCAATGCCGAAATTTCAACAGCGTCTTTTGGCATTTTCTTTTTTTCTATAGAAGATAGCAATACCATTTAAAAAAGATTGTTATCAAAATTAATGAAAATATCTGCTGTTCAGTTTTTCTATCATATTCGCAGCGATACATCATTTACATTTGCAATAACCTTTTATTATGCCCACATCAGTTGAATTTAAAAAGAAGAAACAATCACCGCTTGAAAAATTTGGCGTTTATTATCTCGGCATTTTTGGGAAGCGCGATCTGAGCCATCATGTTTTTGATTTTAGTGATGAAGAGCTGAGTAAAAAAATAAATCGCATTTCCAATAAGGGCATTTTTCTTTCGGCATTAGTTGGTTTACTATGTGTTTGGCCCACCGTTTATATTGATGTACTGAAGCAGAATGAAACCTTGCTCATTCATTATTCATGGGTTGCATTCGTCACATTAATATCAATTGCTATTGAATTTTATGTTCTGTTCATTATTGCATTAAGAGCAGTTCATGAAGTGAGCGAACTGATCAACATTCATTCCCACAAAAAAGATTTTTTGCAAAGCGGACCATTTAATGTCACTAATATTTTGGCAAGAACTGCACTTGAGCTTCCAGATCCAGAGTTGAACATTTTAGGGATTGATCCGTTTGAACAAATTTCTAAAAGAAATTTATTTATACTTGGTTTATTATACAAGCTAAAGATTGTGCTCACCAATCTAATCTCAAAATTAATATTAAGAACAGGCTTTGGAGAAACAATTGCTGGCATCTCTATCAATTATATTGCGTTGCCTGTTGAATGTTTCTGGAATGGAATGGTGATACATCGAGTGGTTATGGAAGCGAGGCTGCGCCTATTTGGCTTTGCGCTCAGCAACCATATTGCAGATAATTTATTACATGATCATTTACTGGATCAGTTATCTGATGACGCGAAGATTGGCTGTTTGCGTGCGATTGGCAACGCTGTGGTGATGGCGAAAAATTATCACCCGAATATGATTGTGCTGCTATTAAGGTTTCAGCATTTGTTGCATATTGATAAAGACAAACGTTATGATGACTGGAATCTTTTTTTAGATTGTCTCAAAAAAGTGAATGAGAAAGAAAGAAATTTCCTGCTCGACCTTTTTACTGTCGCAGTTTCATTCGATGGAAAAGTTTCCACGCTTGAAATAAGTAAGATAAAAGATGCTTATGGAAAAGATTATGAATTGTATTATCCGCGATTGCTTAAACTCACTGAAAACTTAAAGGCAGGCAAATTACATGCAGCCGCAGATCTTTGCAAGCTTGATTTTATTGCAGGATGATGCTAATGTGATAATGTGCTAATATGACAATGTGAAAATGGCTCAATGTGAAAATGCTTGGAGAAAGTTGTGAGCAATTAATTATAAACACCGAATTGAAGAGTACAAATTGAGCGAAGCAAAATCCCGATCACAATCGGGACTACAAACTACAAACTGGAATCAGGTTGCTGTTGCAGTGATTGTTTCGATTCCACTTCTATTTGTTGCACCCACACCGCATAATCGTTTGGATAAATTTGTGAACCGGTATGAAGTGCATAAGCTCTTGTAAATTCTGCACCGAAATAAAGTATGATGGCTGAATAATAAACCCAAAGCAAAATTACGATCACTGAACCGGCAGCACCATAAGCAGAACTAAGTTTGCTGTGACCAAGATAATAACCAATTAAAAATTTTCCAATCAAAAACAAAAGTGCAGTGGTGAATGCCCCAGCACGAACATGCTTCCATTTTATTTTTGCATCTGGAAGAAATTTAAAAATGATGGCGAACAAAAATGAAGTGACAAGAAAGGTGAGCAGCAAATTAAAACTGTAAACGCTGAAAGCGGTTACCCTTGGAAAAAGCTGTGTGAGCCTGTGAATAAACGCCTCGGTCAATCCATTTACCAACAATGCGACGAGCAATAAAAAACCGAGACAAACTACCATCGAAAAAGAAATCAATCTGTTGATCAGAATTTTCAGCCAACCTTTTTTGGGTTTCGCTTTCAATTTCCATATCAGGTTAATAGAATCCTGAATTTCACCAAACATGCTTGTAGCACCAATGATAAGTGTTACCAAACCAACAACCGTTGCAAAGCCAGCCTGATTCGTTAATGCTGCAGATCGAATGGTTTGTTGAATTTGCATCGCTGCATCCTTTCCAACAAAGCTCGCAATCTGTCCATACACTGTTCCCTCAATTGCTTCGCGTCCATAAAAGATATCGCTTACCGCAATGATGATGATGAGCATTGCAGGCAAAGAAAAAATTGTGTAATAAGCAAGAGCTGCACTTAACTTGAGAACTTTATCGTCAACAAAATCAATTGCTGATTGCTTTAAAATTTTCCATATTGATTGAAGCGATAAAGGCATAATTTTATTTCAGCTTTTCATTTTGCTGATGCCTTTGCGCATCGCGGATATTTTTCTTCTCAAAATTTTTTTGAAGCGCTTCAGTCAGATCAATCCCTGTTTGATTAGCAATACAGAGCAGCACCCACAAAACATCAGCAAGCTCATCGCTTAAGTTTTTTCCTTTATCTGATTCTTTAAATGATTGATCACCATATAAACGGCTCATCAATCTAGCAACTTCACCCACCTCCTCTGTTAAGATCGCCATATTGGTCAATTCGCTGAAATAGCTGACTCCAGCAGTTTTTATCCAGCTGTCAATTTTTTGCTGTGCTGCACGAATGGAAATTTCTTCGGTTTGCATGATCTATTCTTTTTCTAAATAAAAATTTCGCCTTCTAAATATGTTCTTGCGTTTCCACTTATCAAAACCCTATCAGCTTTCATCTCACATTCCAAATAACCTTTTCGTTTTGATAATTGAATAGCTGTTAATTTTTCCTTGCCCAATTTTTTTGCCCAATAAGGTGTCAGAACTGTGTGGGCGGAACCTGTTACAGGATCTTCGTCTATACCTGACTGTGGAAAAAAACCGCGGGAAACAAAATCTGTTTCATCGCCTTTTGAAGTGGCAATGATTCCGCGTGATTTCAATTGGGCTAATATTTTGAAATCGGGAGAAAGGTTTTCAATAGCTTGCTGATTTTCCAACACTACCATATAATCGGAAGTGCCTTTATAAACTTCAAGGGGTTTTATTTTTAATCCATGTTCAATATCAGGGATAAGTGCAGTTGCAGCCGCATGATCCGCAGGGAAATCCAAAGTCAGTCTTCCATCGTTCTTTTTTGAAACATGCAATGGACCGCTTTTGGAATGAAATGTAATCCTATCTTTTGTATAGTCCAGATGATTATAAAACACATGCGCAGAACCAAGCGTCGCATGACCACAAAGCGCCACTTCCACTGCTGGCGTGAACCAACGAATAGCATAATCATCTCCCTGCGGAACAATAAAAGCAGTTTCTGCAAGATTATTCTGCATGGCAATTTTCTGCATCAAATCTTCGGTTATCCATTCCCGTAAGGAGATAACTCCTGCGGGGTTTCCACCGAATGCGCTTTCAGCAAACGCGTTGACTATATACAGTTTTACTTTCATAATTATTCTCTATTTTTTGTGTCAATAATAATTGTAACTGGTCCATCATTCACCAAAGCAACTTTCATATCTGCACCAAATTCCCCAGTGAAAATTTTTTTGCCTAAATCATTTTCTAATTGCGCTATCATTTTTTCATAAAGTGGAACGGCAATTTCGGGTTTGCTTGCCCGAAGGTATGAAGGACGATTCCCTTTTTTTGTGGAAGCCTGTAATGTGAACTGGCTCACAAGCAAAACATCTCCGCCTTTATCTTTCACAGAAACATTCATCACGCCATTGTCATCATTAAAAATCCGCAGATTAATAATCTTTGCGCTCAGCCATTCAATATCTTCTTTTGCATCGGCATCTTCAATGCCAATCAACACCATCAATCCATTTTCGATAGCCGATTTTATCTTGCCTTCAATCGTAACACTGGCACTGCTCACACGCTGAATAACTGCCCGCATTTCTTGCTGTTTTTAATTTGTAATTTTGAAGCATGAAGATAGATGTTTCAAAAGAAATTTTTTTTAAGACTGCAAGAAGCGGTGGCAAGGGAGGCCAAAACGTTAACAAAGTGGAAACGATGGTGGAAGGATATTTTGACATCAACAATTCTTTGCTATTGGATGATGCGCAAAAGCTCAGGCTTCATCAAAAATTGGCAAATAAAATTAACAGCGAATGGCTGCTTCAGGTTAAATCACAAACACATCGCTCGCAGTTGGGAAACAAAGAAGAGGTGATTGAAAAGATGAATGATCTGATTGCGCTTGCTCTTAAAAAAGAAAAAAAACGTATTGCAACAAAACCATCAAAAGCTTCGAAGGAAAAAAGAATTGAGTCGAAAAAGAAACAATCGGAGACAAAAGGAGAAAGGAAAAAAATTCGCGAATGGAGAGAGGGGCAATAGTGAGTTGTGAATAGTGAATGGTGAGTAGACAAAGATCGATTTCTGATTTAAAATATCAAAGCTAGTCACCACTCACTATTATAGTAAAGCTTCTGCTTTTTGTTGCATCATTACTCTTTTCCCATTGTCTGCTTTGGCTGAAAGAAATTTTCGCCGTTCCTTTTTTCAATCCTTTTATAGCAAAAACTTCCATGCCACTATACCCTGCAACGATGGGCTTTTGAAATTCGTTTGCTTTTTTCTTTAATCCCACTATTGAATTATCGTCAATTGAATAATTCCATACATAGCCAGAAGTAGCAAGGCTTTCAAGCTTGATAAAAGCAGTGTCCCCGATTTTAATTTGTAATTGTTCTTCGGTCATTCAATCAAAACTATACCAATCTTATTGTCCAAAAATCATCACACAAATTATTGCTTGTGATGTAGGCATAAGGCATATAAAAATATCCTTTGTCGCCCCAACTTGTGGCCCATGAATTTCTTACAATCATTACGCTTTTGGCATCATCATATCCCACAGCCATCACAGCATGTCCCCCTACAACTTTTTCGCTTGGTTTCGGCATTGGCATTTTCCCGTTTTTCGCTACAGCAGCGGTCATAAAACTTTCATAAACTGTAAACCCAAAAACAAAAGGAAAGCCTTCGCTGATGCAGGATTTTAGTGTCGTCAAATTTGTATTATCAAGGCGCTGATACGATTCTATTTCATTTTTCTTAGCATCATTGTAACATTTTGCAGGTGGCTTATCAGCAAATTTAGAAATATCATAAGGCCATTCTTTTTCAGGGCATACGCCTTGTTTGTTGAGCGTTTTAATCCCATCGCGTATTTGTGCACCCGCATCGGAACTAACGCTGTGCTCAATCACGCGTTCGTTATAATATATAAACAATCGTGAGGGCATAAAATCTTTTTTCTTTTCTTTTATCCTGTCAAATTCATAGGCACTTGCCAATGCATTGCCAGTGCAGCTCCCAAGCTGGCCCTGATCATAAACAGGAGGGCATTGAGATCGCAGGTCCACGGAAACAGGAATTTTTTTCATTACCGACAATGTTGCAGCGTAGGTTAAATCCCGATTATCGGGTAAATCTGGTATCCATCCGAGGTGGTTGGTTTGTTTTGCTTTTGCCATAAAAATGAAAGTTTATTTGGTTATTAAATTCGAAATGAAAGCAATTTTATTTTTAGGAAATAAAAATTAATTGGGGAAAGATTCATGAATTCAATCTTTATTATCTAAAGTCTTTAGTGGATGAATCAAAAAGAATTCGCAATAAATCATCGAAGAAAGTAAAAGGCTGATTCTTTAAGCTTGAAAATGAACCTGAGTTGATTGTTACAAAGCCAGTTTTATTAATACATCCAAATAACAGAATTACTACCTAAAAAATACAGGTAATTATACCTTTTTTTTCAGGTGTTCACACCTGTCAATACTAAGCAGCTCTATCCTATTTTAAACAACTTTTTAGCTGACTAATAAATAACATCAGCTAAAAAACATTAAGCTTCATACACGGCTTAAATAGTCTAGTCAATCGAAAAATATCAGAGACATTTTTAGATAAGTTATTTTAAAAAACGAATAAATCTTATTCAGGGAATTCCATTTTTAATTTTCAAAAATGGATGTCAAAATAGATTGCTATGGAAACGATTATTATAGCGCTGATATTGGTTTCTTTCATTGCAATTATCCTGCTTCATCATCGGCGCTATGTAAAACTTCAGAAGGAAAGAATTTTTGCAGAGATAACGATGCAAGAAAATGAACGCAAAAGAATTGCCAGCAATCTTCATGATAGTCTTGGGCCATTGCTTTCTTCAGTAAAATTGAACATGAACAGTATTGAGGTAGCGAACCAAGAAGATCAGGAAATTATTAACAGAGCAAGCCAACATATTGATGAAATCATTAGCAGCTTGCGTCAAATATCCTATAGTCTTTTGCCAAACACTTTGCAAAGAAACGGGCTGAACGAAGCCCTGCGTGAATTTACAAGAGATATCCAGGGCAAGCACAATCTACAGATACACTTATCTCTTTTAAAAGAATTAGGCCTCAGGAAAGAAAAAGAAATCCATGTGTTCAGGATACTGCAGGAAATGATCTACAATACGCTGAAACATGCAAATGCAAAGAATCTCTATATAGGCATTAGCCAAGAAAACCGTAATTTAGAAATAGTGGTGAAAGACGATGGTAAAGGGTTCGATGTACAAAAGACAAAAAAAGAATCGCATGGATTTGGATTGAAAAGCCTTGAAAGTAGGGTTGAGATCCTGAACGGTCAAATGTCTTTTGAGTCATTGCCGAACAAAGGCACAAATTATTTTTTTAAAGCTCCCTTATAACATATTTTTATTTACAAACCTTTCTTATGAAGTATACAATTCGTTTAGTAATTGCAGATGATCATGAAATTTTTCGCGATGGGCTTTTGCTCATGCTCTCCAAAGAAAAAGATATCATTGTTGAAGGCCAGGCAGAAAATGGCTTTGAACTAGTTGCCATGGTAAAGGACAAAAAGCCCGATGTAATATTGACTGATATTAAAATGCCACGCATGGATGGCATTCAGGCAACAAAGCTGCTGATCAATGCCAATCCAGATCAAAAAATTATTGCACTGTCAATGTTCGATGAAGAAAATTTAATTATTGAAATGTTGGAAGCCGGGGCTAAAGGATATCTACTAAAAAATGCCAACAAGCGCGAAATCATGGAAGCCATTGAACAGGTATATGAGGGCAATTCTTTTTATTGCCGGCACACTTCTTCAAAGCTTGCAAAAATGATTGTGATGAGCAATTTCAACCCTAATAAAAAAACCGAAAAAGCAGTTTTTTCAGATCGTGAAAAAGCCATTATTAAACTAACCTGCCTTCAATTGACCGCACAGCAAATAGGAGACGAATTATTTTTGAGCAAACGAACCGTAGAAGGCTATCGCACAAAAATATTAGAGAAGATGAATGTGAAGAATACTGCTGGTGTTGTCATTTACGCATTGAAACACGAACTGATTGAAGAAAAAGATATTTTATAAAGAAAAGCCCCGAATTTTTCGGAGCTTTTTATTTTACATTTTCTTTTTTGCTTTTATAGCATCAAGCACCTGTTGCTGCTTGTCTGTTTCTTTGTATTGGCTTGCAAGATCGTTTTTTGTTTCATCCAGATCAGCCTGAGCTTTTCTGAGTTTTTTGCGGATATTATCCTGTTCATCGAGCAGCTTGTTCATTCTCTTTTGAGATTTGTTCTTCACATCATCCCCCGCAGTTATGTTGCTTTGAATTTCGTTAGTCTGTTTCAGGATATCACTTTTATTCTGCTCTTCATCAGAATGAAGGTTCCTTATTTTCTTTTCCAAATCTGTTGAATCGCTAACATAACCGTTCAGCTTTTTCTGCGCTTTTTTCAGAACATCTTGTTGCTTGCCAATTTCAACATCAGTGTTATGCTCTTCAACATAAGGAACAAGATTGGTGAGGAAAGCTTTGGCTTTATCCATCTGCCCGGTACTGTCCATTGCCGGTCTTGTAAGAATATCCATATTTGCTTTTGTAGCTAATAAAGTGACAACAGAATAATCTTTGTCTTTTTTCTTTTTTTCGATCTTAAAATAAAGATCGCTAGCATCTGCATCTGCATCATCAAGCTTAACAGCCCTGAAAACTGTAAAGCCTTTTGAGCTGGAACTTTTAAATCCTTTTTTGTTCATGTAATCGTTAATTGCATCTTCAGTAACATCTTTTTGATACGGTAGATCGATAGACGCAACTTGTTGAAATGTTTTTTGATATTCCATCTTGCCCTCATAGGCTTGTGGCGCCTGCGCGTGGGTTGTAATATTCACCACAATAAATGTTATCAATAGTAAAATGACTTTTTTCATGCTTGGTAGTTTGGGCAAATGTACAAGATTTCGGGTTTCAATTTCCGAATGAGAGTGGGTAAAAAACCAGTTGAGTATTATGTTTGAGAGGGATAAGAGATTCAACTGTTGCTCAACATCGCCCAAACATTAAATCATAAAACCTGAATAAATCCGGATCGAGACGAGACGATAATTGAACTTAGTTTGCTGTAATTGTGGAATATGGGCGATGAAGTTTATTTTTGTCACTAAATTATTTTTTTGAGCAGTATTAAAAAGTTAGCAGGGCAAACGGTTTGGTATGGTGCAAGCACCATTTTCGCACGTTTGCTGAACGTATTGCTCACTCCTTATCTTACCCATCAATTTAGAGGCACTGCCGAATTTGGCGAAATGGCCCTGGTATTTTCTATGATCCCTTTTTTGTACACGCTCACTATGTTCGGGTTTGAAACTGCGTATTTCAGGTACATGCAAAAAAAGGAACATGAAAAAGATGTGTACAATACCATCATCACTTCGCTCATTATTAGCACCACAATCCTCACCATCATAACCATTTTACTGAGGCAACAAATTGCTTCGTTTATTGGTATTGAAAAGCATCCTGAATATATTATCATCAGCGCATTCATTATTGCTTTCGATACAATTTCTACAATTCCTTTTGCAAAATTGCGCCATGAAGGAAGGCCAAAAAAATATGCATTTATTCGAGTTGCTGGTATATTGTTGAACATAACGATCACTTTCTTTTTCTTATCACTGTTTCCTTCGCTTTATAAAAAACATCCCGATAGTATTTTATTGTTTTTTTATAGCGCTGGTTTTGGGGTTGGCTATGTATTGATTGCTACGCTTGCACAGGCTTTTTTTCAGCTCATTGTATTATCAAAAGAATTATTGGCATTCAAATGGCAATTGAATAAACAGCTTTGGAAAGAGATTGTGATCTATTCACTTCCTCTCACAATTGCGGGTTTTGGTGGAATCATCAATGAAACATTTGACCGCATCATGCTAAAAAAATGGAGCCCGCTTTCGGGAGATGCTGCCACTTATCAGGTTGGTATTTATAGTGCATGTTATAAACTTTCCATTCTCATATCTCTTTTTATACAAGCTTTTCGCATGGGCGCGGAGCCTTTCTTTTTTAAGCAATCGCAACAGGAAGATGCGCCCAGAACTTATGCAAGGGTAATGAAATTTTTTGTGATAGTGATTTGCGTTATGTTTTTGGTTGCGGCATTGTATGTGAATGTTTGGAAGATTCTTATCATACGCGATCCGAAAATGTGGGAGGGACTGAAAATTGTTCCCATCCTGCTTTTCGCAAATATGTTTTTGGGCGTTTATTATAATCTTTCAATCTGGTATAGATTATCTCACAAGACTACTGCTGGTGCATATATCACTTTAACAGGCGCAGCAATCACGCTTATCATCAATTATATTTTCATACCTCATTTTGGGTACATGGCAAGTGCGTGGGCAACTTTTCTTTGTTATGGGAGCATGATGGTGATCTCTTATAAATGGGGACAAAAAGCATATCGCATTCCTTATGCCACAAAAAAATTGGTGGCTTACATGGTGATCGTTGCGCTCATTTATTTCATCCATCATTTTTTGATAAGCTTATGGGCAAACAATTTGTTCAGCCTTGTGCTGGCGACCATTTTTACGGGAGGCTATGTATTGTTTATTCTAAAAATTGAAAAGAAAGAATTTCAGAAGCTGCCTTATATTGGGAAGTGGGTGTGATTGTGAATTGACCGTTGAGAAAACCCTAAACATCTTTTGTATATTTGAATAAACGAAAAGCAATGAAAACATCGGATATCCGTCAAAAACTCCATCAATATATTGATACTGCCCAAGAGAAAAAAGTGAAAGTAATTTTTGCAATGGTAGAAGAAATTGAAGAAGCAGATGACCATTGGCAGGATGAAGAATTTATTAATGAACTGAAAAGACGAGAAAACAATTATCTGGTGGGAACATCCAAAACGTATACTTTACAACAATCTGTTGCACGCGCAAAAAAAGCAGTTAAAAAAGTTAAAACAAAATAATGGCTTATCTTCTTCGCTTAACGGCTGAAGCAGATAAAGAATACGCTGAATCTGCTGAATGGTATGAACGACAAAAAGAAGACCTCGGATTAAGATTTATTGAAATTATAGAAAGGAAACTGACAATAATAACGGCAAATCCATTTCGTTATCCTGTGCGAAAATATAATTTCCGAGAAGCCCCGATTAGAATTTTCCCCTATCTCATAGTTTACAAAGTATATATCAGAAAAAAAGAAATCGCGGTGTACGCTATTTTCCACAGCTCCAGAAATCCAAAAACAAAGTACAGAAGAAAATAAACTGTTTATTGACTTGTTGAATGCTTAGAAAAATCTCGAAGCGCAATCATTCTTCATTTCAAAAATGGATTATGCTTTTTCTCAAACCCAATCGTGGTCGGCTCGCCGTGGCCTGAATAAACTATCACATCATCGGGCAGCGTAAATAATGTTTGATGGATGCTATTAATAAGCGTTTCAAAATCGCCGCCAGGCAAATCTGTTCTCCCAATACTTGTTTTGAAAAGTACATCGCCACTGATAATAAATTTTTGTGCTTCGCAATAAAAGCAAATGCTGCCCGGCGAATGACCTGGAGCGAACAGTACTTTCAGTTCATCATCATCCAATTTAATAATATCGCCTTCTTTCAAAAAAATAAGCTCGCCACGATAATTCTCAAAAGGCATGCTCCATCGCAGTCCCGCTTCTGGAGCGTATTTGAGCACAGGCTCTTCTTTTTCATGAAGATGAAGTGGCAATCCATATTCCTCATACACAAATTTATTCCCAAAAACATGGTCGAGATGACAATGTGTATTTAGCAAATACTTAGGCATCAAATGCTTGTCTTCAATAAAATCTTGCAATGTTTTTCGTTCATTGCCAAAATAACATCCGGGATCAATGATGCAGCAAGCATCCTTATCACTATAAAGCACGTATGTATTTTCTTGTATGGGATTGAATGTGAAATGTTTTACAGTAAGCATACAATCATTGTTTTAGTCAAAATGAATTTCACCGATTATAGGGATTGTTCTAACTTTAAAAATTCAAAGAATTGGTATGCAAGATTATCAGAATAACTTATATCCGAAATATTTTTTTCTTTTTTCCGTAGCCTTGGTCCTCTGCCTCTCGCAAAGCTTCGCACAAGTTAACACCGTTGAGTTTGGAAAAAACCGTTTGCAATTCAAAAAATTCAAATGGAAATATTACCAAACACCCAATTTCAACACCTATTTTTATGATAATGGCCAGCCTCTAGCAAAGTATGTTGCCCAGCTTGCTGAAAAAGAATTGCCCGGCATTGAACAGTTTGTTGAATATGGTCTTCAGCGCCGCGCCAACCTTGCTCTTTACAACAGTTTCAACGATATGGAGCAATCGAATATCGGCCTCAGCCTCGACTGGCAAACTACTGGCGGCATCACAAAATTAGTGAACAATAAAGTGGTGCTTTATTCAACCGATGATTATAATAAGCTTCGCATTCAAGTGCGGCAAGGAATTGCCCGCATTTTAATGGAAAATATTTTATTTGGCGATGACCTAGGTGAATTTGCAGCCAACCAGGCTTTGCTCGATTTGCCGCAATGGCTCACCGACGGCTATGTTGAATATGTTGGAGAGAACTGGAGCACAGAGCTCGATGATCAATTGAAATCTGCTATCCTTTCCGGCAGATATAAAAACTTTTATCAGTTTGCATTCGAGAAACCAAATCTTGCGGGTCATGCTTTTTGGTATTATCTCGCAGAAAAATATAAAAAGGAAAACGTTACTTATTTTCTTTATCTCTCCAGGGTTTATAGAAACACAAACAGTGCATCGCAACGCATCTGCAAAAAGAAGTTCAAAGATGTGTTGAAAGATTTTATGGATGAAGAAGAACAGAAATATGATAAGGATATTCGCGGCAGAAGAAATTTTCCGAAAGGAACAGTTTCTGTTGTTGAGAACATCAGCCCCACAAAAGATTTCTTTCATTTCTCCCCAAGCCCTCAGCCAAAAAGTCAAACTTATGCGGTGGCTGAATACAACCACGGAAAATATAGCGTGGTACTTCATGAAAATTTCATTTACACAAAAGTGCTTTTGAAAACCGGTGTGAGGATGAACGATAATGAAATCAACCCACACTATCCGTTGCTTGCATGGGATGGCAAAGGAACTCGACTCGCTGTTGTTTATTGGGATCGGGGCAAAACGAAATTGTTTGTGTATGATGTGGTGCAAAAATATAAACCTATCGTTCAGGATTTAGATATGTTTGATCAGGTGCAGGACATGAAATATATGCTCGATAACAACACGCTTATTTTAAGTGCTGTCAAAAACGGGCAGTCTGATATTTTTGTTTATAAAATGGACAAACAAACTGTTGATCAGATCACCAATGATGTTTATAATGATCTGGATGCATCGTTTGTTTCGTTCCCCGGAAAAACAGGAATCATATATTCATCAAACCGGCCTTCGGCAAATGCTGTTTCCAATGACACAGTTTTGCCTTCTAATAATCATTATAATGTTTTTTTAATTGATAACTGGAACAAGAGCGAGTTCAAACAAATTTCTCAGCTCAGCAGAATGAAATATGGTGATGCACGCTTTCCTGTTCAATACAATAATTATCATTTCACTTTTATTAGCGATGAGAATGGTGTTGCAAACAGATATGCAGGTTTCTTCACCAGCAAGAGAGCAGGCCTCGATACTGTTTATAAAATCGGTGACGAACTTTTGCACAATCCCGATATGAAAGAATTGGATTCAGTTTTGAAAGCAAATAAAAAAAGTGAGCCTGACTCCATGTATGCTTTTTCGATCACCAATGATTCTGCTTATGTTTTCCCAATCACCAATTATCAAAGTGGATTAAAAGAAACAAAAATTGCGGGCGATAATGGGCAAGTGAGCGAAGTAAGGCAGGAAGGTGATCTGAAATTTTTATACAAATTGAAAGTGGATGAAAGCGCTTTAAACAAAAGGAATATCAATCCACGCCTCACAGATTTTAGAAAAAAAGAAGTTACTGCTTTGCAGCTTTCAAAAGGTGAAGCTGTGAAATACCAAGATAAAACACAAGACACGGTAAAAAAGAAAAATGATTTTTTTGAAAATGATTTTGAGAAGGAAAAAAGCGATACATCAGCAAAAGCAAAAATAGCTTTGAGTCAGCCAATGGTTGTTAAAGAAGAAGAACCATTAATAAAAAAAGCAAAGCTGTTTGATTATAAAATGAAGTTCTCCATTGATAACTTCACGGCTGGCTTTAATAACGATGTATTGGTAAATCGCTATCAAGCTTATTCTGGCTCCCTCCCAATCAATGCTTCGGGAACCGATCCTTTTAGTGGTTTGATCAAAGCTTCTGTATTTGATTTGTTTGAAGATGTTCGCTTTACAGGAGCAATGCGACTGCCTCTCTTTGGAAGTGGCGACAGTCCATCGCCACAGGCGACAGACGGAAACACATTTATCCCAAGTGGTGGTTCTTTTTTTGATGGCAGCAGCGAATGGTATGGAAGGATTGATTATCTCAAAAAAATGTTTGATTTTTCGTTGATATATTATCGCGAGGCACAAACCGGTCTTGTAATTGTCAATTCAGCTGATTCAGCACATTCGGTGTTGCTTGGGCAGCCACTCACCGCTAAAAGCGTTACTAATTTATATGAAGGCGTTATTAAATATCCATTTGATAAAATAAGAAGCCTTCGCCTCACCATTGGAGCAAGAACTGATAAATGGATTACACAGATACAATATCCGAATGGTGGTCCTTATATACCTTATCCCGTAGATACCTCTTCTCTTGGCTCAAAAGATCTGAACAAAAGGACTTATGCTTTAGCAAGGCTTGAATATGTGTATGACAATACAGTTATTAAAGCAACGAACATCTGGAATGGTTTGAGGTATAAATTTTATATGGATTTTAATACCCAATTAAATCATCCAGAACAAACCGGTGAAGGCCGCAAAATGTTCAACTTTGGTTTTGATGCAAGAAATTATTATCCGATTTATAGAAATTTAATTTGGGCAGTTCGCGCAGCGGGCGATTTTTCATGGGGAAATCAAAAAGTTATTTATTATCTCGGTGGTGCTGATGGAAATCTTTTTCCTAAAGCAAATCAAACGCCACCTGCGCCAGATAATTCTTATGCATATCAGGCACTCGCTGTTAACTTGCGTGGCTTTAATCAAAACATTGCAAACGGAAATAA
>CAIYPC010000199.1 GCA_903927975.1 uncultured Bacteroidota bacterium
ATTATCAAAGCACAACTGAATATTTATTTGATGCGTCTGGAAATATTTCTTCTATCACAAATTCTTCTATTGAAACAACCGGAGGGATAAAAAATACAGAACAGCATTTATGGAAATTTGGCGCAGATGGAAAACCTGTGAGCATGCAAAAAATAAAAAACAACAGCGATACAACTTTTATCAGTTTTGTGAAAGATGAAAAAGGGAATATCGCAGAAGAACATGGAGTTCATAATAAAATAGCAATACCAACTATTTATTATTATTACGATGATAATAAAAGGCTCACTGATATTGTTCGTTATAATGAAAAAGCACAACGGCTCCTCCCCGATTATATCTTCACATATAATGACAACAACAAACTAAGCTCCATGCTTTTCGTTCCCGAAGGCACCAACGACTACGAAAAATGGGTCTACGATTACAACGACAAACAATTAAGGACAATGGAAACTTGTTATAACAAACAAAAAGAAGTGCTTGGCAAGATTGAGTATGATTATAGTTTTAATTGATAAATTGTCTGAACCACTATTTTAACCTTATTTTTCTGATTTACCTGATTATGATTTCGACATTTCCCTTTTCGTATTGAACTCCGAATTTCGTAACCACAAATCATAAACCACAAACCACAAACTTTCCGAATTACTGAACCGACACTTTATACTTCGTCACCGAATGATATTTTTCTCCTGGCTTTAATATCGTTGATGGAAACGCAGACTCATTCGGAGAATTAGGAAAATGCTGTGTTTCCAAACACATTGCATCATGTTTGTTAATCGGCTTGCCATCATTTGTTTTAAAGGTCCCATTCAAAAAATTTCCCGAATAAAATTGCAATCCCGGCTGCATCGTGAATACTTCCAGTTTTCTTCCACTCAATGAATCAGATAAAGTAGCCACCAATTGCAATGAACTATCTTTTCTATTCAACACAAAATTATGATCATAACCGCCGGGCACCTGATCAATCCTCGCTCCCACTTTTTCTGGTTTTGTAAAATCAAACGCTGTTCCTTTTACTGCTTTTATTTCACCCGTTGGTATTAATGTAGAATCAACCGGAGTATAATGATCCGCATCAATCATCAACACATGATCAAGAATTGTGTTGCTCACATCACCCGTTAAATTAAAATAACTATGATTGGTAAGATTCACCGGTGTTGGTTTATCAGTCTCTGCATTGTATTCAATTGTCAGTTCATTATTATCAGACAAACTGAACGACACGCTTACTTTTAAATTTCCCGGATAACCCTCTTCTCCATCTTTGCTTACATAATTCAATGTGAGCGCAGCTACAGAATCTGTTGTTGGCGATGCGTCCCAAACAACTTTATCAAAACCTTTTAATCCACCGTGCAAAGCATTTTTTCTATTATTTGTTGCAAGTGTGTATTCATCATTACCAATTTTGAATTTTCCATTTGCAATGCGATTTCCATAGCGACCAACCGTTGCACCGAAATAAGGTGGCTTTGCGAGATAACCTGACAAACTATCAAAACCCAATACAACACTGCTCGCCTTCCCGTTTTTATCAGGCATTATCCAAGATGTGATTGTTCCCCCATAATTTGAAATTTTTACCTGTGCACCGTTTTTATTGGTGAGCGTAAATAAATAAACTTGTTTCCCGTCTGTTGTTCCCCAATCTGATTTTACAATTCCTGTTTTCATTTCTTCTTTTGTTTCTTTTTTATTTTCTTCAGTATTATTACACGCAGCAATACCAATTGCCAACGAAGCCATCAATAGAAAGTTTATTTTTTTCATGAATGTTTATTTTGTGAATAGTAAATTGTCAAATCGTGAGTGGTGAATATAAAAAAATTATTCTTACAATCTTTTGTTCTAACTACAAACTATAAACCACGAACTACAAACATCACTTCAGTTCCACCATCACCACAGACTGCGCTGGCATTTCAATCACCAATTCATCTCCTTGTTTTTTTGCTCCTGCAAAAGCTGTGCTCTTTACATTATATGGTTTATCAAATGTATTCACATCCGTAAATTTTTGTGAAGTCAAAATTTGTGCGCTGATGTTTTTATAATTCATTCCTTGTAGTGAAGCTTTAATAGTAACAGTTTTTGAAGGATCTAGATTCACCAATGAAATATGTACAGCTCCAGAAGCATCACGCGATGCAGATGCATTCACGGACGGGATTTTTTCATTTCCAAAACTATAATCAGGACTTGAAAATTGGATTGGCAGCCATGTTGCATCCTGATGGACTTTGTACATATCAAACACATAATAAGTTGGCGTAAGAAGCATTTTCTCTTTATCAGTCAGAACAAGTGATTGCAACACGTTTACGGTTTGTGCAAGGTTTGCCATTTTCACTCTCGCACAATGATTATTAAAAATATTCAAAGTAGTTGCCGCGATCAATGCATCTCGCAAACTATTCTGCTGATATAAAAATGCCTGATTTGTGCCGGGCTCAACATCTGTCCATATCCCCCATTCATCAACCACCAGCGCTTTTTCTTTTTTAGGATCATACACATCCATAATGGCAGAATGGCGATTGATAAGATCTTCAATATGCAAACAACTTTTCAACCCTTTGAAATATTCGCTCTCACTAAAACTGGTTGCCGAGCCTTTATGATCCCAGCCATCAACAATGGTATAATAATGCATAGAAATTCCCCACGCATTTGAAAGCCCGGTATTTTTCATCATCACATCTGTCCAATTATAATCATCCGCATTTGCGCCGCTCGCAATCCTTTTAAGTGGCGCACCGGGATAGCTTTTTGCAAACTCAGAATATCTTTTAAACTCATTGGCATAATATTCAGGCGTCATGTTGCCACCGCAGCCCCAGCTTTCATTTCCAATTCCCCAGAAAGAAACATTCCACGGTTTATCTCTCCCATTTTGTTTGCGCAGATCAGTCAATGAACTTTGTCCGTTATAGTTGAGGTATTCGAGCCAGTTTTCCATTTCCTGCGGAGTGCCTGTGCCAACATTGCCTGCGATGTATGGTTCGCATCCTAATAAGTTGCAAAGTTCCAAAAATTCATGTGTGCCGAAAGTATTATCATCAGTAACCATTCCCCATGTTGTATTCACAGTTTTTGCACGTTGGTTTCTCGGACCGATGCCATCACGCCAATGATATTGATCAGCAAAACATCCGCCAGGCCAGCGAAGCACAGGGATTTTTATTTTCTTTAAAGCTTCAACCACATCAAGCCGGATCCGGTTTTGCTTTTTCACAGCCAACGAAGAATCCACCCAGAACCCATCATAAATACATCTCCCCAAGTCTTCAGAAAAATGCCCATAAATAAATTTGCTGATGGTAAGATTGGGAGTCCCCTCTCTGATAGAAAACTGAACGGAAGATTGCGCCTGAGTTTTAATTGTCAAAACGACATTTGCAAAGAGAAGAAT
>CAIYPC010000200.1 GCA_903927975.1 uncultured Bacteroidota bacterium
GCTGTAAAATGCTTTCTCTTTTTTGTTATACATCATGTTGTAGAGACGTTGCACTGCAACGTCTCTACTGAGGCAATGCAATAAAAATATCAATTGATAATTAGAAAATTAATAATGTAGAAACCATTTGCGGATTGAAGAAGTCCTACATTAACTTAATTGCATCCAAGAAGTTCACACAATTTTGATTCAAGCTCTGGACCGCGAAGATTTTTTGCGACAATTTTCCCATCAGGGCCGATAAGCATATTCTGAGGTATTTGCTGTATATGATATTTAACAGCTACGTCGTTGTTCCAAAATTTGAGATCGCTTACGTGCGTCCATGTTAATCCATCATCTTTGATTGCTTGCACCCACGGGCCTTTTGCTTTATCAAGAGAAACACCAAGCACTGTAAAATTTTTACTTTTGAATTTGCTGTAAGCTGCTACCACATTCGGATTTTCTTTGCGACATGGACCACACCAACTTGCCCAAAAATCAACCAGCACATATTTTCCTTTGAAAGATGACAACTGAACAGGCTTGCCTGTTGTATCATTTTGTGTGAAATCAATTTCATTGCTTCCTACTTCTCCGATTCTTGCAGTTTCAATTTGTTGTGATAAATATTTTCCAAAATATCCATTCTGCACTTCTGATGTCAGCATTGCAAATCTTTTTTCTGTCTGCGGATTATCAGAAAGCTGAGCAAGCACTATCAAAACAAAAGGCGAAACGTAAGATGATTTTTTATTCTGAATAAATTTATCTTCTTCATTCTGAACAGAAGTTGTTATGCCTTTATAAACTGTCATCAACGAATCATTCTTTGCAAGATATTGCTGAGAATTTATCATTTGCCCGACTGTATTTAATTGAGTCATCAACGGATTGAATGTTTTTTGGAACTCAACAAAATCATTATGAGAAGGCGAGCCGGTTACACTTAAATCTTTTAGTTGACTGATATCGCCTGTAATTTTAATATTATCATCGCCAATGAACAATGGAAGCTTATTTTTTCCATCACCAAAATTCAGCAAGTAAAAATTGGGCTCATCAACGTGGCTTGAAAGTTTGAACGTGCCTGCATTCACGGTAGCTTTCACAATGGTATCACTCGGCTTGTTACCATCTGTTAAAAACACCAGAGATTTTTCTGCAAGTCCTTTTACCGAACCATTGATCACAAATTTTGCA
Source organism: uncultured Bacteroidota bacterium (assembly GCA_903927975.1). Taxonomy (GTDB): domain Bacteria; phylum Bacteroidota; class Bacteroidia; order Chitinophagales; family Chitinophagaceae; genus Puia. The sequence continues at coordinate 1,186 of CAIYPC010000200.1, forward strand.
TCCGCATTATTTTGAGCATGTGCAAACAGAGGGAAAACAAACCATATCAACACTACATTTTTCATCGCTGTAAATTTATTTATGATGACGTCTTTCTAAAACGTTCAACACCTGTTTTAAAGTATAACCTTTGGCATTTATTAGCATCAAATAGTGAAACAATAAATCAGCCGATTCGTTCAAAAATAGTTCCTCATTATTATCTTTTGCCTCAATCACCATTTCTACCGCTTCCTCCCCCACTTTTTGGGCAATTTTATTAATGCCCTTAGCAAATAATTTTGCCACATAAGATTCATCAGGCGAAGCATTTTTCCGCAAATTTATAACGCTTTCGAGAAAGAAAAGAAAGTCGCTGCTTTCGTTTTTTTCGTTCCAGCAAGTATCAGCGCCAGTATGACAAACTGGCCCAAGCGGGTGCGCTTTAATAAGCAGCGTATCATTATCACAATCCGGGGAAATAGATTTTAGTATTAGGAAATTGCCACTCTCCTCTCCTTTTGTCCATAAGCGTTTTTTGCTTCGGCTATAAAATGTAACATTGCCTGATTCTTCAGTTTTTTTCAAAGCTTCATCGTTCATAAAACCAAGCATCAACACTTTTTGTGTGTCAACATCTTGAACAATAGAAGGAACTAATCCGTCACTATATTTTCCAAAATCAATCTGCATAAAATTATTTTATTGGCTGATGCATTATCCATTGATTGATCAATGACTGCACTTTCTCCGGTGATTCTGACTCAATCAAATAAGCTTGCTTTTTGCCTTCATCAACCCATGTGTTTTTTCCATCATCCGCTACTTTTATTTGTCCATAATGCAAATGATAATAAGGCGCAAAACCTTTCACAGCAACCATCACAGCCGTTTCATCCCAGCTCATTCTTCCGGCACTATCTTCTTTCGCCATCGGGATGCAAATCTGAAAAACATTTTTCACAGGGCTGTTCTGGATTTTTTTATTATTGATCAATGGCAATCCAACTTTCACTTTCATTCCAATTTCAAAACCACTAAAAATAATATTAACCGGACAATTGGTATAAACATATTGCGAAGCGGGAATGTCTTTATCAACATTAAATTCATATCCTTCAGGAAATCTCCCAGCCATGCAAACCAATTCTTTCACTTTTTCTTTCATCAAATCCGTACCGTTCAAAGAAGAATATTTATCAGCAGGTGATTTTAAAAGCCCTGAAATATTTGTAAGAAATCCAACGGTGACAATGGTTACGCTATGGGCAGGCTGAGCTGATAATATTTTTCTATATAATTCCACTGCATCTTCGGCTTCATCATTACTTTTTATTTTATGGGGATATTTTGCAATTAACGTATCAGTCCAATGCTGGAAATCGCGAAGCATTACGGCATTTCCTTTTGGCACGCCGATAGGAATATTTGGTTTATTAAAATAAGTATTGAAAACATTCAGAACAGCGGCAACACCTTCATATTTCGTGCTCGATATTGTTGCCAGAATTTTTGCATCGCCATTATCAGCAAAAGCATGCAGCAATGTGATGGCGCCAACATCATCATAGTCCGGTCCCATATCGCTATCAAAAATAATTGGAATAGGTTTTTTATTTTGGGCTGATAAAGACAGGGCGCAAAACAAAAGGCAAAACAAAAAAATATTTCTTTTCAAAATAAAACACATTTTATGGAACAAGTATTAAACTAATGTTTTCTTCTTATTCTATTACGGGCCATCATTAATATTACAACTGCACATATTGCAGCAATCATTATTAGCATAATCGGACATTAATGTGATGCTCTATCAAATATTGTTTCAATTCCTCAATCCCAATTTCTTTAAAATGAAATATGCTTGCTGCCAAAGCCGCATCAGCATTGGCTTTTTCAAACACATCCACAAAATGACTCATCGCTCCGCCGCCACCACTTGCAATGATTGGCACAGGCAGTTGGGTTGACAAAGTTCGTGTAATATCCAATGCAAAACCCTGCTTGGTTCCATCATTATCCATTGATGTCAACAATATTTCGCCCGCACCCAAATCAACAGCTTGCTTTGCCCACTCAAAACATTTTGTATCTGTTTTAGTTCTGCCGCCATTCAGATAAATATACCATTCTCCGTCTGCTTCTTTTTTTGTATCAACAGCAAGCACCACACATTGACTACCGAATTCTTTTGCGAGATCATTAATCAATTGTGGGTTCTTAAATGCAGAAGTATTTACAGAAATTTTATCAGCACCGTTTTTTAATAATACGCTCACATCTTCCACTGATGAAATTCCTCCACCAACAGTGAATGGAATATTTATATGATGCGAAATGCGATTGACCAATTCGCTCAATGTTTTTCGTTTTTCTATAGTCGCGGTGATATCAAGAAAAACCAATTCATCAGCACCTTGTTGAGCATATAATGCGCCAAGCTCAACAGGATCACCCGCATCGCGAAGATCAACAAAGTTTGTTCCTTTAACTGTTCTGCCGTCTTTGATATCAAGACAGGGGATGATTCTTTTTGTAAGACCCCCTTGCCCCCTAAAGGGGGAATTAAAATCAGTCGCTATATTTTCAATCTTGCTCATTATAAATTTTTATTGCTTAGAACTCAATGCAACTTTAATTCCCAATGCAATTAAAATGCCTCCTGTTATCCTTTTTTGCCATTGCACAAAGTTTGAGGATTTGCTCAACCACACTCCAATCTTTCCAAATAATAATGCAACGATGATATTAATTATTGTTCCACCAATATTGAACCATACGCCGAGAAAAAGAATTTGCGCTGTGATGTTTTCACTTTTTGTGTTAATGAATTGAGGAAGAAATGCAAGAAAGAATAAAGCCACTTTTGGGTTCAACACATTCGTTATAACTCCTTGCCAAAATATTTTTTGATAAGAAATTTTTGACGCTGAAGTATTTATTTGAAGCTGATTTTTTTTCTCTAAAAAAGATTGAACACCAAGATAAATTAAATATGCTGCACCAATATATTTAATGATGCTGAAAGCAAGCGCAGAATTTGCAATGATGGCTGAAAGCCCCGCTACCGCAGCAATCATGTGAACCATGCATCCGCCCATAATACCTAATGAAGATATAATGCCAGCGCGGCTTCCCTGCGATGAACTCCTTGCAATAACGAAAAGCATATCGTTACCAGGCGTAAGATTCAGCAACAATGCCGTAACAGCAAACAATCCAAAATTTTCAATTATCATAATATGGATTTATTGAAAATAATCCTCGAGGTATCTGACGGCTTCGGCAGCGATTAAGAAATTTAACTTGCATTTTACAGCCGTCTGATGCCTTTCAACCATTCAACTTAATCAACTCACTCAACTTAATCCTTCCTTCATAAATCGCCTTGCCAACAATTGCGCCTTTGCATCCTGCTTCTAACAATTCTTCTAAATCTTTAACTGAACTAACACCACCACTTGCAATGAAATGTAGTTCAGGAAATTTTTGAACGATGTTTTTATATAAATCAATGGCAGGTCCTTCCAATTTTCCATCTTTGCTCACATCTGTACAAAAAATTTGTTTCACGCCATGCTGAATATATTTCTCCATAAAATCATATACCCAGATATCGGTTTTTTCCTGCCAGCCATGGATGGCAATTTTTTCGTCTTTCACATCGGCTCCTAATAAAAATTTATCAGCACCGAAAATCAAAAGCCATTTCACAAACTCCGTTTCATCTTTTACGGCAATGCTGCCAACAGTTGCAAATTCCGCTCCTGAATTAAAAACTATTTTCACATCATCTTCTTTTTTTATGCCGCCGCCAAAATCTATCACCAAAGAGGTTTTGCTGGCGATTGTTTCTAAAACCTTCCAATTCTTTACCGAGCCTGCTTTTGCGCCATCTAGGTCAACGAGATGTAATCTATTCAAACCAACATCATCAAATTGTTTTGCAATTTCCAAA
>CAIYPC010000201.1 GCA_903927975.1 uncultured Bacteroidota bacterium
CCTTCAATACTTAATAAACTCATTGGCTCTTCATTCAAAATAAAACTATATGGATTATCGTGAATGACTAAAATATTTTTTGATTTTGCAAAGGCAATCAGCGCTTCAAAAAATTCTTTTGTTGGCAACTGTCCTGTCGGCATTTGAGGATAGTTCACAAAAATCCCTTTTATCGGATTGATTGCCGAATTTTCGTTAATCAGTTCTTCCAGCTTTTTGAAATCAGGAAAATAATCATTGTCTTCTTTCAATTCATAATAAACCGGCGTTGCACCAGAAAGCTTGATGGCACTTGAATACGTCGGATACCCCGGATTCGGTACAAGCACCCCTACTCCATTTTCAAAATAGGTCATGCAGATATGCATGATGCCTTCTTTGCTCCCTATCAATGGCAGAATTTCTGTGTCTGGGTTTAATTCAACAGCATACCATTTATTATACCAATCAGCAATTGCTTTTCTCAAAATCGGTGAGCCTTTGTAATTCTGATAGGCATGCACGTTAGTCTTAGCACTTTCTTCCTGCAATGTTTTTATAACATCAGAGTGCGGCGGCAAATCAGGGCTGCCAATACCAAGGTTAATAATATTTTTCCCTTGTTTATTCAGCTCATCAATTTCACGTAGTTTCTGCGAGAAATAATATTCGCCAATTCCGTCTAATCGTTTAGAAGTACTTATCATTGTTTAATCGTTGTTAGTTGTTCGATAACCGATGGTCGATATCAGGTTCATCTTTTCTATAATTACTGTTGCACTTAATGTCGACCAACAACCATCCATCATCCGCCATCTTTTCAAATTCTAATCGTTCTAAATTGTTCGATGTTCGATGGTTGATGTTCGACCTAAAGTTCCTTATCTTTTACCTTGTTCGCTCCACTCAAAGGCGACCAACCACCATCCATCATCGGTCATCTACCCCTAAACCGTCTTCCCCTTCTTATACACTCCATAAATTTTCAAATCCGCCGTAATGGGTTTTATATTTTCCATCACCGTATTAAATTGTTCCATCGTCTCAAATTCCATATCAGCATGAAAGGAATATTGCCAATCGCTTCCAGGAATCGGGAACGACTGAAGCTTGCTGAGATTGATTCCTCCATCTGCAATTTTCGTGAGCACTCTTGCCAAACTTCCCTGTGAATGATCCGTATGAAAATTCACGGAAGCCTTATCCGCGTTCTCAACTTTTATCGCGACATCTTCTCGCTGTATTATTAAAAAACGGGTGTAATTATTTTTCATCGTGTGGATGTTCGGCGCAATCATGTGCAATCCGAAAAGATCGGCAGCTAGCTTGCTCGCAATCGCAGCAATATGTTTGCTTCGATGTTGATGAACATGTTTTGCACTCAGCGCCGTATCTTCTGTCTCAATCAATTTCCAATCGTATTTATCCAAATATTCAAGACACTGCTGAATCGCCATTGGGTGAGAATGCACTTCACGTATGTCCTTCAACGTTACTCCGGGGTTCACCATTAGATTCTGTCTTATCTGCAAATAAATTTCTCCGATAACTCTCAGATTGCTTTTTTGTAGCAGATTATAATTTGGCAAAATGCTTCCGGCGATTGAATTTTCAATTGCCATCACCCCACCGTCGCTTTCTTTTTTATTGGCAGCAATCTTCACCACTTCGCGAAAAGTAGCGCAGGGAATTACTTCAACATCCTTACCAAAAAACTGACGGGCTGCTTCCTGATGAAAACTCCCTTCGTAGCCTTGTATTGAAACTTTGCCCCCTGCCCCCCTGAAGGGGGAATTGAGATTCGTCGATTCGTTTTTATCTTCCATTTTATTACGCTGTTTATAAAGTCCGCCGCGGCGGATTAGGGATAAATGAAAAATCCCGGCTTTTGACCGGGATTTACTATTGTTAATTATTTTTTTTAAGAGTTAACAAAGCATTCCCGGCTCACTTCTAAAGTAAAAAAAGTAAAAATAACCGTATGCTCTTGTTGTTGACATTCCACCAAAAATATAGACTTATTTTAAAACCAACAATTAATTTTTTTAATAATTA
>CAIYPC010000202.1 GCA_903927975.1 uncultured Bacteroidota bacterium
ATAATTATTAATTAATAATTATTAATTGCTACCCCAGCCTACTCAAAATATGCTGATCAATTTTTTTGAACAAATGGAATGGTTTATAAATTCTCCAATTATCTATTTCTTCCATTTCAATAAAGCGGTTCAGTTTCGCTTTTTTAAAATCGTGCTGCGTTTGTTGTGGCATATCGATACAAGCAATCCAACCTTCCGCGTCGCTCACTTCTTCGTACCATTCTTCATAATAATCTTTGTCGCCACTATGAAAATTCAACACGTTCTCTGTGATCAAAATAAATTTATTAATGCCCGCTGCGAAAAAAACATCCGTCACTTCGCGCTTCATTTCCATGATGTCGTTTTCAATCGCATCGTTCCATTCGCCAATCAATTCAATAATCACATAATGCTCTTCATAATCCGCCATCAGCACTTTCATGTATAAAGTCTTCGAGCCAAAATAATCCCATTGCGGATGTATATAATAGTTGTAGATCGTTTGTGTGAATTGAAATTCCGAATATTCTCTCCCGAAAAATGGCGACCGTTCGTCTTCTTCGCTCACATAAATATGCCGCCAGTTATAAAATGGTTCTATATCGTGCATAGCGGCAATTTACAGAAACACGAAAGCCATTTCCAAATAAAATTTATTGTGTAATTGTGAAGATTCTGAACCACGGAGACACAGTGAACACAGAGTTGCACGGAGGATTTCTGTGAAACTTCGTGCCTTAGTGTCTCTGTGGTTCTATACTTTGATTATTGGTTTATGAAATCAGCCGCTTTTCTTACACTTCCATGTCTCACCAATAACTCTTTCGCTTTTTCATAATCTTTCATCCCCGTTTTTTCCATCAGCATTTTCGTTCCGCGATCGATCAGCTTGATGTTGGTGAGTTGCATGTTCACCATTTTATTATCTTCTACCCTGCCGATTTGGATCATCACTGTTGTTGAGATCATGTTCAACACTAATTTCTGCGCAGTGCCGCTTTTCATTCTTGTGCTGCCTGTTACAAACTCAGGACCGACAACCACTTCAATCGGATAATCCGCATGTTTCGACAATGGTGAACCAGGGTTGCAGGTAATACATCCAGTAATGACTTTATTTTTTCTGCTTTCCTCCAATGCACTGATCACATAAGGCGTTGTTCCGCTTGCGGCAATGCCGATCACTACATCTTTTTCGGTAATTGCATATTCCTTCAAATCGATCCATCCTTGTTCTTTATCATCTTCTGCATTTTCAACAGGCTTTTGAATTGCCATTTCTCCTCCCGCAATAATGCCGATGATCAATCCATAAGGCATTCCGTAAGTCGGTGGAATTTCGCTCGCATCCAAAATGCCAAGCCTTCCGCTTGTGCCCGCGCCCATATAAAACAATCTTCCGCCGGTCAACATTTTATCACTGATCACAGCAACTAATTTTTCAATCTGTGGAATGGCTTTCTCCACAGCTATTGGCACTTCTTTGTCTTCGTGATTAATGTTTGTAAGAATTTCATGCACGCTCATTTTTTCTAAATGGCGATATTGACCTGAGGATTCTGTGATTCTTTCAAAGTTCATAATGCTAATGTGAAAATGGGATAATGTGAAAATATGAAAATGTGAAAATTATGCAATGAAATTCCGAGCTGCATGAACTAATTGAGCCATTGGCTAATTGAGCAATTTTCATATTTATTAATTGAGCAATTTGCTAATTAGCCCCGTGAAACTTCACCAATCCATCCATTGGCTTTTGAAAAATGTTTCCCAATTGAAATTCATAAGTATGGCAAAGTTCTTTTATCACATCGCGAAAACCATAAGCCACGCCGCCGATAAAATGAACAGGATATTTCCATATTTCAGGATACTTGCATAAATGGGTGAAGAAAAAATCGTTCAAGCCATCTTCAATAATATTCTCCACCATATAATGTCCGCGGTTCTCTGCCAAAAAAATAGTGAACGATGCGAGATAGCGATTTGGCAACGGCTTCTTATAAATATTTTCTAAAATCTCTGCGCGGTTTGTTACATACTTCGCATCAAAGCGATAACGAAGATCTTCATCAAAAGTGTTGTACAAATAATATTGCAAAACTTTTTTGCCGAGATGAGCACCGCTACCTTCATCGCCTAGCACATAACCCAATCCAGGGCTACTTTTCGTCATTCTTTTTCCATCAAAGAAGCAACTGTTGCTGCCTGTGCCGAGAATAGCTGCAACACCTTTTTCTTTTCCGCACACAGCTCTTGCAGCTCCAGTCATGTCTTCGCTTGCTTCAACCTTTGCTTTATTAAAAACTTTCTTCAAAACTTTTTTCAGAAGGCTAACATTATCTACGCTTGCTAAACCGGTTCCATAATAATAAACTTTATCGATTTCATATTTCTTGATCTTCGGCACCAAATCATTTCTCAATAAATTTTCAATTTGCAGATCGCTCAAAAAATAAGGACTGATTCCCTGCGTGAAAATTAATTTTTTCTTTCCATCATGCAATAGGCACCATTCGCATTTGGTGGCACCGCTATCAGCAATTAAGATATTCATGAAGCGAAGATAAGAGAGTTTGTAGTTTCGAGTTTGTAGTTCTTTCATTCGGAAACCTTGATTTAATATTTGCAGATTGTTTTACAAGCTTGGTAATCAAAAAGAGAATTGACAAAATGGAAAATGAATTTTATGAAGTAATGACATTTTTATGGTTTTTGATATTTTTAGCAAATATATTTCTTCACAGTCTATAAGAATTAATGATGAATTCTATTTTCAGTGAGCATAATAAGACAAGAGGCTCTTCTTTTTATTGATCTCTAAGTGGTATGATTGGATATAATCTTCCCCCAATTTTGTATGGATTGGTTTATGATAACACAG
>CAIYPC010000203.1 GCA_903927975.1 uncultured Bacteroidota bacterium
TGGTTGATGAGGCTTTTTCATCAGCCTTTTAATAATCTTCGCCAAATTATCGAAACACAAAAAACCCTTTTACTTATCCTAAAGAATGAAGAAGGATGGGCTTCTTCCATCAGCAATGGAACCGTGATGGTGATTGAAAAATTTTACGACACGCCGCTTGACCCAATGCCTGTCGGTGCCAACCCGGTGAATTCACTTTCTTATAAATTTTTTCACGCAGCAGACTATTCGCTGATAAAATATTCATTGATCCATTTTGCTGATTTTGTTAGGGGCATGAACAAAATGCTTGAATTGGCAAATGATGAGAATGATTGTCCGCCAGTGCTCGCTTCATTATTAAGAAGGGCAAAATTTTTATTGAGCCATGATATCATTCAATCATTGATTGAAAAAAAATCGGTTGCAAAATTTTCTGCCACGCAAGTCTGTTATTATGGTTTTCATCTTCAAAATCATTTTAAGAACAATGCGCTTGAGCTTATTGAGACTTATAATAAATTAGATGCATGGTATTCCATGGCGATGGCTACAAAAAATCTTCAGCTAACATTTCCTTCCTTCACTGAGCAACCACAGCCTGTTATAAATGCAAATGAGCTTTATCATATTTTACTGCCAGTTCCTGTTTCTTATAATGTTAAAATGGATCGGCAAAATAATTTTCTCTTTCTCACCGGCGCCAACATGGCTGGCAAAAGCACATTCATAAAAGGGGTAGGCATTGCCGTTTTTTTAGCCCACCTTGGCATGGGTGTGCCCGCAAAAGAAATGCGGCTAACATTGTTCAACGGAATTTTGAGCAATATTAATGTTGTTGATAATATCGCGAAAGGCGAAAGCTATTTTTTTAATGAAGTGCAGCGCATCAAGAGTACCATCACTAAAATTAATAATGACAACAAATGGCTCGTGCTAATTGATGAATTGTTTAAAGGAACAAATGTTCAGGATGCCATGAAATGTTCATCAACAGTGATCGAGGGGCTTATCAAAATAAAAAATTCAGTCTTTATACTTTCTACTCATTTATATGAAATTGCGAACGATCTCAAAAAATATCCCAACATTCTTTTTAAATATTTTGAGACATCCGTTGAAAACGATGAGCTTCAATTCAGCTATCAACTAAAAGACGGCATCAGCAACGACAGGCTTGGCTATTTAATTTTGAAAAGAGAAAAGGTGGTGGAGATGCTGGATAGTTTGTAAATGGTTTCTTTCCTCTGTTGATAACTTAAATGCTACTGAATTACAAATAGAACTGTACTATTAAAGTAAATTTGATAGTCGGGCTTACGCGTCAACTCAATTCCAAAACCTGATCAGCATTCAATGAATAAGCAATCTATTTAAACTTTAACTATGAGCAACATAAGACTGTTTCAAGATAAAAAGCTCCGTTCAATATGGAATGACGAAGAAGAGAAATGGTATTTTTCTATAGTGGATATAATTGCTGTGCTGACTAATAGCACTGATGCCGGTGCTTATTGGAGAAAACTTAAGGAAAGACTTAAAAAAGAAGGAAACGAAACCGTGACGAACTGTCACAGTTTGAAAATGGAAGCAGCAGACGGTAAAATGCGAACGACCGATGTTGCCGACACCGAGCAATTATTGCGACTGATCCAATCCATCCCATCTCCCAATGCAGAACCTTTTAAGCAATGGCTTGCAAAAGTTGGCTACGAACGGATTGAAGAAAGTGAAAATCCTGAATTGAGTTTTGATCGTGCAATGGAAACTTATCTGAAACTTGGATACAGCAAAGAATGGATAAACCAAAGATTGAAAAGCATTGAGGTGCGAAAAGATCTTACTGATGAATGGGAAAACCGCGGCGTAAAAAAAGGAGATGAATTTGCAGTGCTCACTGATATTATCACAAAAGCATGGAGTGGCAAATCAATGAAACAATATAAGCAGCACAAAAACCTAAAAAAGGAAAACCTTCGGGACAATATGACCAACCTCGAACTGGTATTGAACATGCTGGCTGAAGCAACTACGACGGAGATCAGCAAAGAGAAAAAACCTAAAACGCTCGGCGAAAATAAAACGATTGCCCTTCAAGGCGGAATTATAGCAGGAAACACACGAAAAGCGATTGAAGAAAAATCAGGCAAGAAAATAGTAAGTTCTCAAAATGCAAAGCAGTTGAAAAAAGTTGATGAAAAAAGGAAATTGAAATAGCTATAACATGCGAGATCAACTACTTCTTCCCCAAAAACTATTCCTTCTCTCCCATCGTTATCAATCAAAAAGTTAAAAAAAATGCCCTCGGAGCGAGGGCATCTGCATGAAAACCACTGCGGTTTTTTAAAAACTACCAGAATGCAATTATGCAATAAAAATTTTGCAAGCCGGCCTATTCTGAAGGGTTTAACGGTTCTAATAATTTGAATGACTACCCAAATCTAGGCGATCGGTTCTGACCAAAATACGTGAAAAACACCCTTTTTTAAAACAGCAATTAAGTGCTAAACTGATATTGATTTCTGCAAATAAAAAGAGTCCCGAAAATTGCGGGACTCTTTTTTATTAAGAATTTTGTTTTAAACCTTATTGAGGCATGGCGAAAATTTTCGGGTCGATATCTTTATTGAACTCAACTTTAGTATAGTTCAAGCTGTAGTCATACCCTGCGCTGATAGTAGTTGTATAAGCCATTGTGAACCCAATATCAGTTTTCTTGTAATTAGAAAATGTTGTGGTGCTAGTCATTTCCTGACCCATCATTTTTGCTTTAGAAACTGTTTTTAAAACATAGTAAGTATTGGGATCAATATAAAAAATAGCATCTATCCCGCTCGGATCTGTCAGCTTAATTTTATAAGCATTTACTCCATTATAATTTTCTCTGCCTGCTAACTCTGCAGTATATCCTTTGCTTTTATAATCTGTGAGAGGACCGCCGATATAAATAGATGATTTAGCCATTTTAGCCTGATCAGCAGGAAGCACCTGCGCTTTTGATTGGCCCATCATTGGGTTGACCATCCAGGCTCCTGTGTCAGTGATGCAATTGATAATATCGTTGCCATTAAAAGTGGTTTGAGACCAGAACGCTTTGCCATTTACAATAACAGATTTGAATGGAAGGTCGTTGCCCATGGCATTCACGTTCCCTTCAATAGAAATAGATTTGACTTTAGCAATCGCATCTTTGCCGCCGATAGCTTCAATATTTTTATTGATGATATCATCTGCCGTCTGTGCTTTTGCAACGGTGAAAAATGCAAAAGCTATAAAAGAAAGAATAGCTGTTTTAAAAATCTTCATTTTTGTTTTTTTAGATTAACCAGTAATTTGAAAAATTGTTTATTAAGGATTGCAAATTTAATTCCCTTTCTTGTTTTCGATTGTTGATTTATCATCTTTTAACAAACCTTCTTTTATTAAAGCCTGTTTCACTTTAATTGCATATTGGTTATTGAGAGCAATATTATCTTGTGCCGCCTTTTGCACTTCCTGCTGCAAAACGCCCACACGTTGCGTTTGAAGGTTTGATGGTGCGGCTTCCTGGTTACACACAGCTACATATACATCGCTAATTCGTTCTCTTAATTTTTGCTCATCTGCAAATTGAGATTTCTGTTTGCTGGCGAGCAATGTTTCCCTTAATATTTCAAGCTTGGCATCATATTCTTTCAATAATTTTTTCACTTTATCACTTTTCACTTTGCCAACATTTTCTTTAAGCATTTTTTGATTGTTATTTATATCATCGACAACGCTTGCAAGCTGTTCATGCAAATGATACAAATCAGTTGCCGTTTTATACTGTGCTTCTCTTTGAACAATCGTAAAATTTGGGTTTGAATAATCATGAACCAATTTAATCTGTTTGGTATATTCTTTATCACCCGTTTTTAATTTCACTGTATAATCACCGGGCAAAACCATTGGTGCACTAAAGGAACCAAAATCAGCTTTTGTTCCACCGCTTGCCACCTTAGGGGGTGTCATGCGCAAGTTCCAATATACTTTATTAACGCCTTTTCTTTTGGATCCTGGAACAGTTTGAACTAATTTCCCTGATGCATCATATACTTCTACAGCCACATCACCAGAGCTCATTCTTTCTTTAAAATAATATTCAATGGGATCAATAGAGGGCGGATTGCCGCCATTCCATCCGCCGGTGCTTGGAAAGCCTCCGTCACCCCATTTGCCCATTGTTAATGTGATTGGCTTATTATCAAACAGCACCACATCTTTATCAATAATTTCTTTTGTTAGGTTGCGCATGGGCGTTATATCATCTACCACAATAATTCCACGACCATGTGTTGCCAAGATAAGATCATTTGTTTTTGGATGAATCTGAATATCTCTTACAAGTGCATAATCAGGAATGTGATTTTTCATCCTGAACCAATTTTCGCCGCCATCAACAGTAGCAAACAATCCCATTTCTGTTCCAAGAAACAAAAGATTTTTATTCACGATATCTTCTTTTATTTTATGCGCGAAGCCAGTGAATTCTGTACTCTTGATCATCGTCCATGTTTTTCCGCCGTCTATCGATTTGCCAAGATAAGTTTTGTGATCGCCATACATGTGGTTATCAAATGTTGCATACAAAATATCTTTATTGAAATGGCTGGGCTCAATGCTGCTAACCCATGTTTGTGCAGGAATTCCTGCTGCAACATAATTATGCGAAACATTCACCCATGTTTTTCCTGCATCATTTGATATTTGTAGATTGCCATCATCTGTCCCTGCAAAAATCAGGCTCTCATCTAATGGAGATTCAGCAATCGTGAAAATGGTGCAATGATTTTCTGCGGAAGTGTTATCAGCGCTCAAGCCGCCTGATGAATCTTGCTGCTGTTTAAGTTTATCATTTGTTGTAAGATCCGGTGAAATGCGAGTCCAATTGCTTCCTTTATCAGTTGACTTATATAAATACTGAGCGCCCATATACAGATCGCTTTTATTCTTTGCCCCAATCACAATCGGTGTGTTCCAGTTCCAGCGCAATTTCCCTTCGTTCTGTGCGCCTTGGGGTTGAATGTTTACAGATTTGGTAGTCTTGATGTCAATCCTTCCAACGCTGCCACCTTGCGATTCAGCATAGGCAATATTTGAATCCAGTGGATCTGGCTGAACCCAAAAACCATCGCCTCCGTAAAGTGCTAGCCAATTTGCATTTCCAACGCCACCAGGAGCTGCAGATGGAGCCACCCAGGATCCATTATCCTGCAGACCGCCATAAATGCGATATGGGTCAACGTTATCTACAGCTACATGATAAAATTGCCCCACGGGCAGATTCTGAAGAAACATCCAGGTGCCGCCACGATCAAGGCTGATATATACGCCGCCGTCAGTGCCAACATACAATTGGCTCGTATTTTTTGGATTGATCCATAACGCATGCATATCGCTGTGAACCCATCCACCATCGCCACTTGCATCTGTAAATGAATAGCCGCCATCATCAGAATAAGAAAATGCAAATGCAGGGCGGTACACGCGTTTAGGATCGTTCGGATCGACTTTTATCACACTGAAATAAAATGGTCTTGCTGTGATGTTTGATGTTGCACTTTGTTGCTTCCAGTTTTCGCCACCATCACTGCTAATGTATAATCCCGTTTCTTTTGCTTCCACGATTGCCAGCAAATTATTCGGAGAACTTGGCGCCAACGCCAATGCTACGCGACCAAAGGGTTTGATGGGAAGGCCGTTTTTTAATTCTTTCCAAGTTTTGCCAGCATCGGCGCTCTTATAAATGCCGCTGCCCTGCCCTCCTGAATTAAATAGATAGGGCATGCGCCTAAACTCCCAAGTAGTTGCGTAAATAATATTTGTGTTTGAAGGATCGATCGAGATATCAGCACATCCCGCTTTTTCATTGATGTAAAGAATTTTTTCCCATGTCTTTCCTGCATCAGTTGATTTGTATAACCCCCGATGCTTGCTATCGCTCCACAAGGGACCAGGCACTGCAACATATACTGTGTTTGAATTTTGTGGGTCAACCAAAATTTTTGAAATATGCTCTGTGCTGTCCATTCCAATCTTTGTCCAGTTATCACCAGCATCTGTGCTTTTATATAAGCCATCGCCAATCGAGACAGAGTTTCGCATATTGCTCTCACCTGTGCCCACATAAAGAATCTTTGGATTTTTCTGATCAATTGCAATAGCGCCTATTGATTGGCAATATTTATCAAAAATTGGTTTGAAGGATGCCCCACCGTTGGTTGTTTTCCAAATGCCTCCTCCTGCGCTACCCACATAAATTGTTTTCCCGTCTTCATTCACGCCCTCAATGGCAGTGATGCGCCCGCTCATGGTACCAGGGCCGAGCCATCTTGCATCAAGCATACCGAAAGTAGCTGAAGTTATTTTCGTTTGTGCATAAACGTTAGCAAAGATTGATAATACTGTTAATGAACAAAATAATTTTTTCATAAAAAATATTTTATTGCTTTAAAAAAAACAAACCCCGGTTTGTAACCAGGGCTTCTTATCAAAAGAAATCAATTTGATGGCTTGAATATGGACTGATCCAAAGTGGGGTTTACATCTACCTTGGTAATCTTTAGCTCACCAGGACCAAAGCCCGTTAGCGATAATGGAAAAACATATCCATTGTCCAATTTTTTGAAATTGCTAAATGCTTGTGCTTGTTCCTGCTCCTGTCCGTTTGCCTTCGTTTTAGTTACAACCTTAATAATGTAATAATTTGATGGATCAATAAAAAACGTTTGCTGCATACCAGATTTGGTAACTACTTTTATCTTGAAACATTCCGTTCCATCAACATCATCTTTCCCCACCAATTCAACTGTATGTCCCTTTTCTTTGTAATTAAGCAGCACACTTTGTATATCAAGCGCATCAACATTTTCTTTTACCACAGTAGGCGGAGTAGCTTCGGCCTTTGTTTGTCCTTGTATGGGGAAAAAAGTCCAACCTGAATCTTTGGTCTGAATAATAAAATTATCTATGCCATTAACTGTAATATCAATTCGCGATCCTTTATTATTTGCCTGTGCAACTTTAACAGCAAGGCTTTGGCCGTTCATGCTCAAACTTCCTTCCATTGTGAGCGTGTTTAAAGCCAGAAGCTTGTCTTTGCCACCCATCGCTGCAATGTTCTTATCAATTATTTCGTCTAATGTTTGCGATTTTGCCGTTAGTACGCTTGCCATTGCAAGCAATGCCAGCAAACTTGTTTTAAGTTTTTTCATTTTAAAAAATTGTGTGTAGTGAAGAAATTACCGATTAAGATTATGTAATAAAAGTTTTCTCTAACCAAAGCTATGTCAAAATAAGATTTCATGCAGAACCTCCAGTAAAATATTAAAGCCATTTGCCATATTGTTTCATATTTATTTGTTGCAGCCTTTCTAAATTTCATAATTTTCATGAAAAGAAATCATAAATGCAGCTATCACTTAAAGGCAATCTGGTCGATATTTTCAGGCAAAAGATTTATCCAGCAGAAATAGAAGTTGAAAACAATAGAATCTCTTCAATTTCTGAACTCACCACTCACAACTCACCACTCACAACTTTCATCATTCCTGGTTTTATAGACGCACATGTTCACATTGAAAGTTCTATGTTGCTGCCTTCTGAATTTGCAAAGCTTGCCGTTGTTCACGGCACAGTTGCAACGGTTAGCGACCCGCACGAAATTGCAAATGTTTGTGGCATGAAAGGCGTTGAGTTTATGATTGAAAATGGAAAGACAGTTCCATTCAAGTTTAATTTTGGTGCGCCAAGCTGCGTGCCAGCCACCACTTTTGAAACTGCTGGAGCAGCACTAAGTGCAGAAGAAGTGAACGCATTGCTTGAAAAAAAAGAAATAAAATATTTGAGCGAGATGATGAATTTCCCGGGTGTACTGAATGATGATGATGAAGTAATGAAAAAAATCCAATCTGCACACCAACAAAATAAACCTGTTGATGGGCATGCGCCGGGATTGATAGGAGAAACTGCAAAAAAATATATTGATGCAGGCATCAGCACCGATCACGAATGTTTCACCAAAGAAGAAGCGCTGGACAAATTAAAATATGGAATGAAGATTATCATTCGCGAAGGAAGCGCGGCAAAAAATTTTGAAGCGTTGATTGATTTGCTAAATGATTATCCCGATATGATGATGTTCTGCAGCGATGACAAACATCCTGATAGTTTAGTTGCCGGCCATATCAACACACTCTGCGCAAGAGCTGTTGCAAAAGGGATTGATATTTTCAAAATTTTGAAAGCTGCATGCATTAACCCAGTGTTGCATTACAAATTAGATGTGGGCTTATTAAGAGAAAATGATTTTGCAGATTTTATTGTGGTGAAGGATTTGAAAAATTTTGAAGTGCTTCAAACATATATTAATGGAGAATTGGTTGCAGAAAATGGCGCATCGAAAATCATCACAGAAAAACATGAGCCAATCAATCAATTCAATTGCTCAAAAAAAACAGTCGAAGATTTTAGCTATCCTTTACTTAAATGGGGTGAAGAAGAGAACATAGAACAGGTGTATGTTATAGAAGCATTGGATGGTCAATTAATTACTAATAAATTAATTAAGCCAATCAACTTATTGAATGATGGCAAAGGCTTTTTACAGAGCAATGTGGAAGAAGATATTTTAAAAATTGTTGTAGTGAACCGATACAACAACGCTCCTATAGCAAAATCATTCATCAAAAATTTCGGGTTGAAGCAAGGAGCAATTGCATCTTCGGTTGCCCATGACAGTCACAATATTGTTGCAGTTGCTGTTGCTGATGAAAGTTTATGCAAAGCTGTTAATCTTATTATTGAAAAGAAAGGCGGTGTGAGTTGTGTTAATAGCAATGGAGAAATGATTCTTGCTCTACCCGTCGCTGGCTTAATGAGCAATGAAGATGGATATAAGGTTGCTGCTGATTACACAGCCATTGATGCAATGGCAAAAAAACTTGGTTCAACCCTATCTGCCCCGTTCATGACCTTATCTTTTATGGCACTTTTAGTGATACCGCAATTGAAATTAAGTGACCTTGGGTTGTTTGACGGCAATCAATTTAAATTAATTTGAACAAGTTTAAGCTTAAAATAGCCTTTCTGTTCAACTAATTTGAATTGAAATACAATACTACTTCAACAGTTAACGTTCATAGAGTAATAACACTTTTTGTTATTTCAACCTCATCCTGTGATTAGATTAATTTGTACCATTATTACCTTTTCTAATGCACAGACCAATCCTACTTTTAGTTATTATTATTTTAGTACCCTTTTACAAAGATGCCCAGTGTCAATGCATCGCTTCAGGGTTTGCTAATGGAAGCACTTTTGCTAATGATGCTTCCACGGGTTCTTTAGCTTTTTCCAACCCAACCTTCGCACAAACCAATGACGGAAACTACGCAAGCGCTACGGCAGTTGCTTTTCTTCTAAGCACAGCCAATACCAATTATTTAAAAGCAACCAATTTTGGTTTTAATCTGCCAGCAACTGCTGTGGTATGTGGTATCGAAATCAGTGTCATAAAAAATGCATCTGGGCTCAACTTACTTTCATCTGTAACCGATAATAAAGTGAGCCTTTTTATAAATGGCGCGATAAGCGGTAATAACTACGCATCTTCAACTTCATGGGGCACAAGCGACGCTACAGTTGTTTATGGCGGAACTACCGATAAATGGGGCATTAGTAATTCTCTATTGACTTATACCAATATCAATTCAGCAAATTTTGGAGTAGCATTTTCTGCAAAAGTGGTTGGGCTCGCAGGTCTCGGCACTTCAGCTAACATTAATCAAGTGCAAGCTAAAGTGTATTACGATGTTACTCTTTTAGGAATGGAACTGGAAAGTTTCACGGCAATAAAAAATAATGGATCTTGTTTTTTATCATGGGCAGTAAATGCTGATAATAGCTTCAAAAATTTCGTTTTACAACGTTCTTCCGATTTAAATATTTGGCAAAATATTTCAGATATCCAGGCAGAAAGCAATCAACAGCAATATTTGTTTGATGATGAAAATTTTCCAGCAGGAAACAATTATTATCGTCTTCAAATAATCGATTTAAATGGCGCTATCAGTTATTCAAACATTTCATTGATTTCCGAACAGTCTGATGAATCTTTAAGAATTTACCCCAACCCTGCTTCAGATAATTTCACCATCGTAGCAAAAAAAACTCCACACATTATTTTTCTGAGAGATGAATATGGAAGAATAGTCAAATCGCTTACCGTGTCTACTCCGACTGATAACATTAAAGTCTCTATTGCTGACTTAAAATCAGGCGTCTATTTTGTTCAGATCGATGATGCCGCATTAAAGCTTTGGAAAAAATAATTCTTAAGAATAAACTAAGCCAAAACCTTGAAGGTTTTTCATAAAGCAAAATTATTTTCGAGAGGCTCATAAAACCTTCAAGGTTTCTTCAGAGAGCTTTCAAAAAAATAATCCACAAAATCTTTCACCGACATTTTCCCCACTTTCGCCGCCCTCAGCATTTAAGTTGCCTAAATACACTATGCAAATGATTGTGTGACCATTAGTTTTGTTTCATAAATTAAAATTATGAGCACACAAGATCAAAATAACGATTTCAATCAGCACCGGCGTGATGGACGCGTAATTGCCGGTCTTTTTTTATTAGTGATTGGAGCTGTCTTCATCATGAAAGAAATTCATTTTATATTTTTTCCTGGCTGGCTATTCACATGGCCTATGATATTGATCGCGGTAGGTATTTATTCCGGTCTCAAAAATCAGTTTCGCAATCCCGGCTGGCTGATACCCATAGTGATTGGAGGAATTTTTTTATTTGATGAAATGGATCTCGGCTACGACTTGCACCGTTTTATTTTTCCCGCCATTATTATCACCGTAGGGCTCACTATGATTTTGAGGCCAAAGCGCAATCGAAATTGGAGCTGGAATGATAGAGATCAATGGAAAGATAATAAAGCAAATACTTACTCAACAGGTGCTGTACCAAATTACTCACCAGAGGATTTCTTTGATTCAACTGCAATTTTTGGATCTGCAAAAAAAGTAATCATTTCTAAAAATTTCAAAGGCGGAGACATCACTTGTTTTATGGGAGGCTGTGAAATCGATCTCACTCAGGCTGATATGACACAACCGGCAACAATTGATTTGACTTTCATATTTGGTGGCGGCAAAATTATTGTGCCTGCCGATTGGCAGGTTAATAATAACATAACACCTGTATTTGGTGGTATTGAGGACAAAAGAAAACAGCCGTTGAACATTAATTCAAATAAACTTTTGATCGTAAGAGGAACTTGTCTTTTTGGTGGGCTTGAGATAAAAAATTATTGAGGTGTAAATGTTGAGTGGTAAGTGAAAAGTGGTAAGAAGGTTTGAGTGGGAGAGAGTAGCCGATAATAAAGCGCTGAATAGAAAAAAATGTACAAGAGCGCGATGCAACAATGCTGAATAATGTTGGTGTCGCTGGGAGCATAAAAAAATTTTCTAACTAACGAATTAACACTTATGAACTGGTATCTTGCAAAAATGGTTTACCGCATCATCTGCGGCGATGGCGAGCACACCCCGCAGTTTGATGAGCAGTTGAGGCTGATAAAAGCCAGCGATGAATTTCATGCGTTTCAAAAAGCGCAATTGCTCGGCGAACGCGAGCAGGATAATTTTTTGAATGCCGCACAAAAACCTGTGCATTGGAAATTTATCGACGTGAGCGAACTTCACAAACTGGATGACCTGATTGATGGCGCTGAAATGTATTCGAGAATTTGCGAAGATGATGATGCAGAAATTTTTATCAGTGTAACGCATTTGAAAGCTGCGCACATTTTGGAGAACAGTATGAAGAAATCGGTGCAACTGAATTGAGTTCGGAGTCAGGAGTTCAGAGTTAGTGATCGCAACTCTGAACTCCCGACTATGAACTATCGACTATGGACAAAAAACAAACACTTTGACCAATTCGCCCAACAAAAAATTTAAGCTGGTTTTTGCTTCATGGTGGTTTGCATGGGCGCTTATGCATTATAGTGTCGTATTGAATTTCGGCGCTACAAATTTGCAGGCCTTTGCAGATAGTTTCATCAGCAATATTTTGCTCGCTGGTTGTTGTTTGCTCATCATTAATAACATGCGTTATTATGTGCCGCGTCAGGAAAAGTATTGGTATGTTTTAGTGATCAGTTTTGGTCTTGCTTGCATTTGGCTGATTATTACCCGTGTTTTGCTCTGGAGTTTTTTTAAAAGCGATGGCTCATATTTAGCGATGGTGAGCAATTCTTCAACTGTTCGTTATGGCGTTGCTTTTTTGATGTTGGGTTGCATGGCAACGATGTGCTTATTATTCTTTACACAAAAAGAACAAAAGGAAATGGACGGGCGCAAAGTGGAAGCAGAAAAATTAGCAAAGGAAGCTGAGCTATTCAAATTGCGACAACAATTACAACCGCATTTTTTATTCAATAGCTTAAACTCAATCAGTGCTTTGGTTTCAAGTCAACCTGAACAAGCAAGAAAAATGATCCATCAGCTCTCAGATTTTTTGCGCGGCACATTAAAAAAAGAAGAAAACCAGTTGGTGAATTTGGATGAAGAATTGCAATATTTGGAATTATATCTTGATATTGAAAAAGTGCGCTTCGGTCATCGCTTATCAACTATTATTGAATGTGAAGACGAATGCAAAACAATGAAGTTGCCGCCATTATTATTACAACCCGTTGTTGAGAACGCTATTAAATTTGGATTATACGACACAACAGATGACATTACAATAAGCATTTCTGCAAAATCAATAAATAATTATCTGGAAGTGGTGGTGACAAACCCATTTGATCCGGAAACATCATCGCCAAAAAAAGGAACAGGTTTTGGGTTGAGTTCCGTGCAACGCAGATTGTATTTATTGTTTGCAAGAAATGATTTGGTAGAAACGAAAGCAGAAAACAATTTATTTATAACGAGTGTGAAAATACCACAGGTGAATTAGGTATAAGGCAGCTTGTAAAATGTTTTGAAATATATCGGAATGAGAAAGCCGTCAGATGCCCTGAATCATTTAAACTTTTCTCTGAGAACCTCTGTTCTCTCAGTGGTTCTCTGTGTCCAAAAAAAAATAAAATGAAAGCACTGATAATAGATGATGAACCGCTTGCAAGATCAATCGTGAAAGAATATTTGCAAAGCCATCCACAAATTGAATTGATGCAGGAATGTGGCGATGGCTTCGAAGGCGTGAAGGCTATTCAACAACATCAGCCCGATATTATTTTTCTCGACATTCAAATGCCGAAAATAAATGGCTTTGAAATGCTGGAGCTTATTGATAATCCGCCTGCAACCATATTCACCACTGCATTTGATGAATATGCAATCAAAGCATTTGAAAGTCATGCAGTAGATTATTTATTAAAACCTTTTAGTAAAGAAAGATTTGATAAAGCCATTCAAAAATGGATGAGCCAGAATAATGTTGTCGTTCAAAAAAACAATACGCAATCATTATTAGAAACTGTTTCGCAATCACCAATGCAAAGCCAACGCATTGTTGTAAAGATTGCAGGAAAAATAAAAATCATTCCTGTTGAAGAGATACAATATCTGGAAGCATCGGATGATTATGTAAAAATCCATACCAAAGAAGGAAGCTTTTTAAAGAATAAGACGATGAGCCATTTTGAGCAATCATTAGATGCAAATCTTTTCGCAAGAACACATCGCAGCTATATGGTGAACATTCAGCAAATCACACGCATCGAGCCTTATGAAAAAGAAGGGTATGTGGTAATATTAAAATCTGGCGCACAAGTTCCTGTGAGCAAAACAGGTTATGTGAAGTTGAAACAGGTGTTGGGGCTGTGATTATTGCGGATCTTCGTTTAGCTTTTTTTCTATCGATGACTGTCCTCAACAAACGAGGCTCAATATTTCCGAAGTAAAATCATCAAATTAATTTTTTCTTAGTTATTTTTTTGTTTCATATAGTTTAGCAGGTCAAGTATATGTTGTTGAGTGTGTCCATAAAACATTAAATCAAAAAACCAAAGTCCATTTGCTAAACTATTATTCTCAATTCTCCATTTGATTTCTAAAAGGTCTATTGTTATATCAGCCAAATCGTCAATCGCGTCACCTAAAGCATTGTCCTTTAAATTATCTATGTCATTAATGTCAAGAATCGTTTTGTAAAACCCAAAGTCATTGAAATTGGTTTCTATATTTTGCCGAATATTAGGCAAATTTGTTTTATCAAAAGGTGGATAGTCGGTGATGTCAAACTCAAATTTTATTTCAAAGTACAGGTTGTAAATTTTTACAAGGTTTTTTTCTAACAGTTTTTCTTTGTCAGTTACTGTCAGATTGGGTTGAAGTCCATACTTTACAATTTCATTTATAGTAGGAATAAGATCTTTCATTGTTGAGTCGTTATAATATGGCATCAATTTCGGATTGCGAATTTTAAATTGTTGATTCTCGACTATCTTTGAAATCCAATACTATTTTTCGAAACTCGAAACTCGAAACTCGAAACTCGAAACTCGAAACTCGAAACTCGAAACTCGAAACTCGAAACTCGAAACTCGAA
>CAIYPC010000204.1 GCA_903927975.1 uncultured Bacteroidota bacterium
GCATGTATATGCTGATTTCGCAGAAAATTATATGGCAGTTCCTGTTATCAGGGGTATAAAAACAGCAAGTGAGCGTTTTGCAGGCTCTGTTGAGACTTATTGTATTGAAGCGCTGATGCAAGACGGAAAGGCATTGCAGGCGGGCACTTCACGTTTTCTTGGACAAAATTTTGCAAAAGCTTTCGATGTGAAATTTTCTGATAAAGAAAATAAACTGGATTATGTTTGGGCAACAAGTTGGGGCGTTAGCACAAGGCTCGTTGGCGCATTGGTGATGGCGCATAGCGATGATGATGGATTGATCCTTCCTCCAAAAATTGCACCTTTGCAAGTGGTAATCGTTCCTATCTATAAAGGTGCTGAGAAAAAAGATTTGCTGGATGCAAAAGGAAAAGAATTTGTTCAGCAATTAAAAGCGGTAGGCATCAGCGTTAAATTTGATGACAATGATAATAATCGTCCCGGATGGAAATTTGCAGAGTATGAATTGAAAGGAGTTCCTGTCAGGATCGCGCTGGGCCTTCGTGACTTAGAGAATGGCACCGTTGAAGTGGCAAGACGAGATACGAAAGAAAAGACAAGCATGAGCATGGATGGGCTTGCTGAAAAAATCGTGAAGTTGTTAGATGACATTCAACAAAATATTTATAATAAAGCACTCGCTTATCGTGATGAGCACATCACTAAAACTGATAGTTGGGAAGAATTTGAAAAGATTTTAGATGAAAAAGGCGGATTTATTTCTGCTCATTGGGATGGCACGGCAGAGACGGAAGAAACTATCAAAGAAAAAACAAAAGCAACTATTCGTTGCATTCCATTAAATAACGAACAAGAAGCCGGCAAATGCATATTGACCGGAAAGCCAAGCAGCCAAAGGGTTTTGTTTGCAAGGGCTTATTGATGGATAATTAAATAATTTATGATTCAAGCGTGCCACGGTTTAAAACAGTGGCATGCTTATTTTAGATCTTTCAAAAATTTCTTTCCAATTTGAGATTTTATTGTTTACTTGTGGAAGACACCTAAACCAACTTGTTATGGAAGAAACTTCACAAGAGCCTTTAATCAGTCTCAATGTTGATTATGACTCAGGCAACGCTTTAAAGGAAACAGCACGATGGACTAAATTCATTTCCATTGTTTTCATGATCTGTATTGTTATTTTTCTGGTGGTGATGCTGTTTGCTGCAACTGCGCTCAATGTATTATTCTCAAGTCTGATCCCAAGTCTTTCGTCAATGGTTGGCGGTGCGGTGATTGTTATTATTATTTTTGTTTTGGGCGTGTTTGGCTTCACGTCTTTTTTGCTTTACCGCTTTTCTACCCTTGTTAAAAAAGGTATTGAAATGCAGGATCAGGAACTGTTCAACAAAGGCTTGAGCAATCTTAGGATTTATTTTATCATTAATGGTGTCATCGCCATCCTTTCTCTTTTAAGCAATTTTTCAACACTTATCAAACAACTACTTCATTGATATGGAAAATCAACTTGACAATATATTTAAAATATCATTCGATGACAACAGTCGCGGGCATTTGAAAACAATTTCAATGTGGGCAAAGATTACTGCAATATGTGCATTTGTGGGTTATGCCGTTGCGTTAGTGAGTGCTTTTCTCGGCAAAAACCAGTCATCATCGTATGTTACTAGCGAAGGATTTCAGACCAATTCATTGGTTAGGGGCAGTTCGATTGCCGGTGCTTTTCTGGTGGCGATTATTGGGGTGGCGATTAATTATTTCCTATATAAGTTTGCAGTTGATACAAATGAAGGCATATCAAATATCGATCAGCAAAAATTGAATGAAGGCCTACAGAGCCTAAAAACTTATTACAAGATCTCTGGTATCTTAATTATTATCGGTCTTTCACTTCTAGTACTGTTTTTTATTTTTATCATGCTTTTTTCGCCCCCAAGACCTTAAACTTTCATCGCTGGGTATTTCAGGAAATAGTGTAGAAGTTATAATCTTTTAAAAGTGTTTCTAAAAAATCAAGTGAGTCCTGATCGCTTTGGATATTCAATTTTGATCTGATGCGGTCAGCAATTCTCATGGAGAGATCATAGTTGCTATTTTTTCTCACTGATTCAATAATGCTTTTCAAAGTGTTCACGTCTTTGTCGCTCAGTTGCATCACCTGCGGATACCTTGGCTTGTAGCCCGTTTCAACTTCTGTGAAAACAGTGTCCTGCCACGAGGTTCGGTTTTTTTTGTCGATGATTATTGTGCCAGCAACCAAATCGCCTGCCCGTTGTGAATTTTGTGAAATGAGGACACTGCCAATGCCTATGAAAAGGAATATCATGCACCACCAAGGGAGTGCACCCGATACAACTGCACCAAAAACAATCAGCGGAAAATCAATCGACCGAAACATCCAGCGGATTAAATATTGGCTAATGGTCGGTTGTCCTCCATCAAGCGCAATCACTTGAATGTTCATTGCTTTTTTGCCGATGCTTTGGCCGTTCAAGAAAATTTCGCAAATAAGATGATAGAAGAGCGTTGGCAAACCAATAATTGTCCAAATCCAACTAAAGGACTCCATTGAACCAGCTTTAAATAATGAAAGTAATTCGATTACAAGCCACCAATATGCAACTATCAAAACAACATCAATAATCCATGCAAACATACGTTTATGAAAAGGGGTGATGGCAAAATCAATTTCAATATTAAAGCCGGTATCGAGTTTTACTAATGACATAATACAAAATAAATAAAGTTTTTAATACAGTTGATTCGGAGATTGATTTCAATATTAAAATAAAATCTTGTTCAATCTTCCAGCAAGTTAATCAGTGGTTTTATTAATATAGGATTGATAATTTCGGGAAGTTAAAATAAAAGAAAAGCAGTTCCTAAATTTCTTCTTAGTAATTACTTATTTGTTATTCCTAATTCCTTTATATTTATCTCTAAATATTTTTTCGGTTATTAGTTACGGAAGCAAAGCAAAATGTAAAAACACCAATGCGCGAAGGATTATTTATTAGAAAGAATTTAGAGAAATGGAAAAAGTATCAGTATGAAGGTGCGACTGATCCGGATGAGCTTGCTGGTGAATTCACGGAACTGGTTGATGATCTCGGCTACGCAAAAACTTTTTATCCGCAAAGCAAAGTGACCCAATATCTGAACGGTCTTGCTTCCCGATTTTATCTGGGCATCTATAAAAATAAAAAGGAAGAGTCATCGCGCATTTTGCGATTTTGGAAAACAGATCTACCACTTGTTGTAAGAAAATATCATCGCGAGATTTTATATTCATTTATCATTTTTATAGGCTTCGCAATTATTGCAGCTTTTTCTGCAGCGCACGACGAAAGTTTTGTGCGCGGCGTGCTTGGCGATCAATATGTGGAAATGACGGAAGCCAATATCGCAAAAGGCGATCCGTTTGGTGTTTATAAAAGTGATAATCAATTGAGCATGTTTTTAGGTATCGCGATTAATAATATTCAAGTATCCTTCATCATTTTCGTTGCAGGTTTTATAGTTTCCGTTGGCTCAGTGTGGTTCTTGTTCAAGAATGGAGTGATGCTTGGCGCATTTCAATATTATTTTTTTGCAAAAGGCCTTGGCATGAAATCAGTGCTGGTGATCTGGATTCATGGCACACTCGAAATTTCTTCTATCATTATTGCAGGTGGAGCGGGATTGGTGCTTGGCAACAGCATTCTTTTTCCGGGCACTCACAAAAGACTTGACTCACTAAAAAATGGTGCGAAGGATGGATTGAAGATGATGATTGGGCTGGTTCCTGTGTTTATCTGTGCTGCTTTTTTAGAAGGCTTTGTTACAAGATATTCAACCATGCCCGTAGTGCTTAGTGTTTCTATTTTATCAGCATCGCTCGGCTTTATTATCTGGTATTTTGTCATATATCCCATTCGCTTGCAAAACAAAATAAATGCAAGCGCATTATCATAAAACCATTGAACGATTTATCCTGATGTTTTTTTTGTGTCACCATACAAAGCGGATTTTTTTCAAAGCACTTTCATTATTTTTTTTATTCATCATCGTCTTTTGCTGCAATACAAATGGCCAGACCGTTGAGCGATTACCCGATTCTGTAAAAGCTGAAGAGGACACTGTTGCAGTTTCAAGCCCAGATGTTTCAATTTCAGAAACTGATTCTGTAAAAAAAGATACGGTGATCCCCGCCGAGCCGATTGTTTTTCGAAAAGTTCCTGATTCGACAGTCAATCGCTATAAGAGGGATGAAGATTTTGCTTATGCAAATGATCCTGAATATTGGATAAAGGAAAATGAAAAGGAAGACGACAATAAAAAAAGGAACTGGTTCTGGGATCTTTTTACAAGCAAAGCCGCAAGCATTTTTATTTACATATTGATGGCATCTGTTTTGATATTTGCGCTATATAAAATAATTGTTGATAATAAATTATACCTGTTCTATTCAAAACCTAAAAAACTGGTTGTTGCGCAAAGCGGCGAATTGGATTTGAGCCCA
>CAIYPC010000205.1 GCA_903927975.1 uncultured Bacteroidota bacterium
CTTATGAGCATTACAAATTATTTATTCCGCATTTTTTAGATGGCGGTGTTGATATAAAAAGAATTGATGATGCAGTGTCGCGGGTGCTGCGTGCAAAATTTGAATTGGGTTTGTTTGAGCATCCATATATTGATGAAGATGCTGTTGCAAAATTTTCAAATGGCAAATTACATAAAGCGATAGCAAAGAAAGCTGCACTTGAATCAATTGTATTATTAAAAAATGAAAATCACATTTTGCCTTTGAAAAAAAGTTTGAAATCTATTGCAGTGATCGGAACGGACGCGATAGAAGCAAGGCTTGGTGGTTATGCTGGCCCGGGTAATGGGAAAATAAATATCCTTGATGGCATCAAAGCTAAAGCAGGAAAGGGTTTGCAAGTTTTATATGCGCCAGGTTGTGGGAGATATAATGAAGAATGGAAAACAGTTCCGGCAAATTATTTGACTTGTATAAATAATAATAAACCGGTGAACGGTTTGAAGGGCGAGTATTTTAATAATATAACGCTAACGGGTATCCCAAAACTGATTAGAGTTGATAATGATGTCAATTTTCAGTGGACTTTGTTTCCTCCTGACTCTGTAATCAATCTTGATTTTTATTCTGTGCGGTGGACAGGTAAAATTCGTTCACCCAAAACCGGTCGTTATAAAATTGGTCTTGATGGTAATGATGGATATAGATTGTATATCAATAATCAGTTGTTGGTTGATAACTGGCAGAAACAATCCTATCACACATTATTAAGCGATTTTGTTTTCGAAAAAGATAAAGAATACGATATACGCGTGGAATTTTTTGAACCGATTGGAAATGCGCATATCAAATTAATATGGAATGTTGATGTTGCAAATGACGCTGATAAAAAAAATGATGAAGCAGTTGATGTTGCAAAGCAAGCTGACGTTGCGATAGTTGTTGTGGGTATTGAAGAAGGCGAGTTTCGTGATAGGGCAATGTTGACTTTGCCAGGCAAGCAAGAAGAATTGATTCGCAAAATTTATGCAACAGGGAAACCGGTTTTAGTAATGCTTGTAGGCGGAAGTGCGATTGTCATGAACAATTGGATTGACAAAGTAAATGGCATTCTCGATGTTTGGTATCCTGGCGAAGAGGGTGGGAGCGCAGTGGCTGATGTTTTGTTTGGAGATTATAATCCTGCGGGAAGATTGCCGATTACTTTTCCATTATCCGAAGCGCAGTTGCCATTGGTTTATAATCATAAACCAACTGGAAGGGGAGACGATTATAATAATTTATCAGGCTTGCCGCTATTTCCATTTGGTTTTGGATTGAGCTATACGAAGTTTGATTATAGTGAATTGAGGGTTGAAAAAAATAATATTTTAAAAAGTGATTCAACGATAATAAAATTCAAAATAAAAAATATTGGGAACAGCGAAGGCGATGAAGTGGTTCAATTATATATACATGATTTGTTGGCTTCAGTGGCCAGACCAGTGATGGAATTGAAAGGATTTCAGCGTGTGCATTTATTGCCAAATGAGACGAAAGAAATTTCTTTTAAGATCACGCCAGAAATGCTGAGCATGCTGGATGAAAAATTGAATACAATTGTTGAGCCGGGTGACTTTAGGATCATGATTGGCGCATCATCGAGAGATATAAAGTTGAAGGAGACGTTGACGGTGAAGGAGTGAGAAGTGAAAAGTAAGTTCAGGTTTAAACTATATAAAATCTATTATCTGTTTTCATTTTTTAAATCTCAGCATTTGGGCGTGGGTAATAAATTTATTACCTTTGAAATATGAAGTCCAGCGAACTGGTCCGGTTACTTAAAAAAGACGGTTGGTATGTCGTAAGGCAAACAGGTAGCCACATGATAATGGAACACCCCGTTAAAAGAGGTCAGATTGTTTGTCCTTATCATGGTAGCCATGAGGTTGGCAAAGGGCTTGAAAAGAAGATTAAAAAAGATGCAGGTATTAAATAAAATTGTGTGTTATGAAAATTGAAATGATTGTTGAAAGAACAAAAACAGGTTACTCAGCTTATGCTGATAAATATCCTGCTTATACTGTTGGTGGTTCTTTGGATGAACTTAAAGCCAACATGCTTGATGCACTTAATCTTTATTTTGAAAAAGATGGCAAAGAAGTGAAGGAGCAGGATTTAAAAATTACTTTGGACTTACCGCAGTTTTTTGAATTCTATAAAGTGATTAATGCAAAGGCACTTTCCGAAAGAATAGGCATGAACCAAAGCCTTTTGGCTCAGTATATAAAAGGTAATAAGAAACCATCGCTCATACAAACGCAGCGAATTTTGAAAGGTGTTCAGCAAGTAGGTAAAGAACTGGCTGCCATTCAATTTATTCTTTAGAGAAGCGGTGATCCCTTACCTACGAGCCATTGGTCATTACTAACTGCCGCAGATTAAAGCTCATAGCTTTCCTCACTTGCTTCTCTCAATCCTCAAATTATTAATGCCACTTTCAATCATCAATCGCTGCAGCACTAAATGAGAATTGGTTTTGTCTGCTGTTTTTGGTTTCTCGCTAACCCTTGTCTGGCGCATGGTTGCAAGCATTTTTAAAATAAAACTGTTGCTTGTGTCTCCTAAGTTTGCGAGCGGATAAGATCCTTTGCCAGTATTTTGCCTATTGTTGATCATAGCGAAATTTTTGTTTTTCGATTGATTGTCAAAAAACACATTTGTTGAATCTGTCCAGCTAAGATTGCCAAGTGCTAGCAGTGAAGCGCTGCCATACCGATCATTAAAATGCAAAGTTTTTTTCGGCTGGTTGAAGATAATTTCGCTCAAAGTAATTTTTCCGCTGAAGCTGTCGATATCAATAAATGGAGCACGTGATTGATTCACGTTTGCAATCTTTCCTCCATTCAAAATAAATTCTCCCTTATCTCTCAGTTTGATAAAACGGGAGATGTTTGAATTTTCATACCACACATCAAACAACAATATCCTACTTCCTTTTGAGAGGCTATACGAATTGCCATCGTTAGAGGATTCGCCACCGAATATTTTTAAGAGAGAAGCATTGTTATCATTTGCCCCAATCAATTTTATAGATGTGCCAGTGTTGCAATAGTTGTGTTGAAAATCATCAAAGCGAAAATCAGTTTTTGAAAACCCGTTTACCAAAAGATTGGTCTCTACACCGTGGTAAAGCATTACTTCATCTCCATAAATGCTGTTGCCATTTTTATCATCGTCATTGATTTTTATACAATCTGCTTTTAGGTTTCCGTTGAGATACAAATTTTGCAACCTTGCTTTTGCTGGAGCATCGATTTCAATGATAGTGCCGTTTGCATTGCCTAACCAATTCAGCACTGAGGCCAGCCCATCACCCAATAATATAAGCTCTGCATTTGCTGCAATGTGTAAGGTTTTTGGAATGTTATAACTGCCATAATTAAAATGGATAACGGTTTTCTTTTTTGTTGTGGCAGCTTTATCGATCATCAATTGTATTTCATCAACCGTCATTCTGTTGTTCACTTCAACAACGGGATAGTTTGCGGGTTGAGCAAAAGGTTTCGGATCCAAGTTGGGCGTTGCTTTTAGATCTGCAACCATTTTGTTATCAATCGCGATTGCGCGGCCGCCAGGAGTTCGATATGTTTTTTGTTTTGCCTTAAATACATTTCCTATCACCGTTAGGTCTGCACCGGGAGTTTGGTAATCATCTGAATTGTCGATTACATAATCTTTTCCTGAATCAGCCGTAATGAATGTATTATCCATGAAAAGAACATTTCCCTTGGTAAAAAGATAAGCGGCTTTATCATTTTTATTACTAATGATGGTGTTGCCTTGAATGGTGAGTGGTGAAGAGTTGCTCCATTGCCATGCTGTAATAAAATATTTCGAATTATAAGAGACATTATCCCGCAATGAAAAAAATTCAGAATTGCCAAGCGACACATCGGCATCAATAGAGTTTTTGAAAGTGCTCCGATAAACATGAAAATTTCCTGCGCCATTTTTGGGAACAGAATTAGATGCGCCATTCTTGCAATTTTCAAAATAACAATCCCAAACCCACCAGTCGAGGGCATTATAACCCTGTAAAGAAATGCCCGTTGACGTGCAATTATAAAACCTGCATCTTCTTATGGTAAATTCCGCATCCATGTTTGCACCTGATAACAATCCCACCTGAATGTTCTTAAAAATTTCATCGTTGTGCTGCGTGCCCGAGTTTGCATATCGCACTTTTCCATCCCACTCATGAGCAAATGCTGCTAAAGCTTTATTGTTTCCGTCCCATGTAATCCTGCTGTATTCGCTATAAGAAACTCCATTGAGCGCAAACATTTTCATGCCTGGATTTCCATCCCATTTAATGATTGTTGTTTCAGGGTTCTCTCCAATGATGGCAATATCTTTTCTTGTTTGCATTTTTAAAGTTGCTGTGATGCGGTAGGTGCCAGCAGGTATATATAATACAGGCGAATGCCCATCGGTTCCCAAATCATCCAATGCCTGTTGAATGGATCGTGTGTCATCATGTTTGCCATCACCCAAGGCATGATATTGCTGCTTCAGGTTTGCCCAACTATTGAACGGCCCAAAAAAAAGATCAGGCTGCGCCTGGACAAAAACCGGACTTGATACTAAGAGATAGATCAGAAAATAACGGATAGGCATATCTTTTTTATTTTGATAGAAGTACAATATTATAAAAATGAATGAGACCACGCTACCTCAATTGCGGTAGCGTGGCTTAATTGTATTTAAAGCCTTCAGTTTATAAACATATAACCTTGTGATTTTGTTGAATAGCAACTGTTTGGTATGGTTTTTGCAATGAATGTTTCAACTCTGAAACCCGCTCCCCATCAAGACTACACAAAAATTTCCTCTTCCTTATTGAACGTGTGATTGAATTAGCCCCATGATTATCTGGCTTTATTTTATTGTATGTCGCTTTGCTTAAGCGTCATTCATGTTAGCATTTGCGCGAATCGTAACATATAAAATACATCACAATGAAAGTATCTGCCTTTTATAACCCATCTGCATCGGGAACGGTCAGCACGGTTCATGTTCTTAAATCAGGAGAAATAGTTCATGGCGTGCAGGAATATCTGAAAGTTGAGAACCACTTTTCATGGGTAGATAGAAAATCAATTGTAGAAAAAATACTGAGGCTACGAACGCTTACTGACGAAAAGAAAAGTTCAGTGATTGTTCTATACGAAGAAGGTCATCATATCAAAGAGTTCATCAATGTTGACTATTCTTTTACACCTCTTGCTTACTGCTGAAAAATAGAATTGCTTCTGAGAGAACATTGACCACCACAAAAAGAAGCATGAAAAACCAGGATATATATAGTATGGTCGCAGCCCTTGCATATCGCAAGGGTTTTTGCGTTTTAAGGTTTAGGTTGATAAAACAGTTCTCAGTTTTTCATAGGTGCCTTCATAATCAACATGATGAATGCCACGAATACCAAGGCTTTCAGCGACCTGCACGAACATTGGTCTGTCTTCCACATAAATCACTTTCTTCGGATCCACTTGTGCCGTGTTTAGGGCTACTTTAAAAATATCTTTATCTGGTTTTCTGAAATGAACAAAGCCAGAGCAGATAAAAAAATCAACAAATTGCCCCAGCTTAAAGGTTTTGATGCGATAGTCATTTAGCTCCAACCCTTCATTGCTCACCACAGCCACTTTTAAATGATACTCATCTTTTAATTGCTTCATCATCTCGATCATTTTAGGAAATGGTTGAGATTGCGCGAACATAAATTCCCTAAACTGTTTTTTTGTGAAGGATCTTTTTTCATAGAACACAACGCGATCGAGATATTCTTCAAGACTAAGTTTCCCAACTTCATAAGTGTCGAAAGTAAGGTTGTGTCTTTCTTCCGTTTCATCAGCATCCAGCTTAAAAAGTTTGATTGCTTTTTTTCT
Source organism: uncultured Bacteroidota bacterium (assembly GCA_903927975.1). Classification (GTDB taxonomy): domain Bacteria; phylum Bacteroidota; class Bacteroidia; order Chitinophagales; family Chitinophagaceae; genus Puia. Next base: position 5,913 of record CAIYPC010000205.1, read on the forward strand.
AGCTTGCCGATCCCAACCGTTTGTAAGAAGTACACCGCCGATATCAGTGAATAAAGTAGTGATTGTAGGTTTCCTTTTCATTCTGGAAAAATAAATTTATTTCTTGTTATGCAACTGTTATCTGTTTTTCCAGATACACATCTTGTATTGCGTTCAATAAAGTCACGCCATCTTTAAAAGGTTTTTGAAAAGATTTTCTTCCCGAGATCATTCCCATTCCGCCAGCACGTTTATTAATAACCGCAGTGCGAACAGCTTCCATTAAATCTTTATCACCTTCTGATGCACCGCCGGAATTGATCAGCCCGGCTCTGCCCATAAAACAATTCAATACCTGATAGCGACAGAGGTCGATTGGATTATCAGTAGTAAGCTGTGTGTAAATGCGCTCATCTAATTTTCCATAGCTTGAGTTTCCGGTGTTGAGCGCTTTATAGCCGCCATTATTTTCAGGAAGTTTTTGTTTGATGATATCAGCTTGAATACTTACGCCAAGATAATTTGCTTGCCCAGTAAGATCGGCAGACACATGATAATCCACCCCGTCTTTTTTAAATGCATCGTTGCGCAGATAACACCATAATATAGTCGCCATACCAAGTTGATGAGCCTCTTCAAAAGCATAAGCCACTTCGGTTATTTGTTTGTCTGATTCTTCCGAACCAAAATAAATAGTTGCACCAACTGCTGCTGCACCCATATTCCATGCGTCTTTCACGCGGCCATACATAATCTGATCTGTTTTGTTAGGATAAGTGAGCAATTCATTGTGATTTAGTTTTACAACAAAAGGGATTTTGTGCGCATATTTTCTTGCCGCCATTGCAAGCACACCAAAGCTTGATGCCACTGCGTTGCAGCCACCTTCAACAGCAAGCTTCACAATGTTTTCCGGATCAAAATACATGGGGTTAGGCGCGAAAGACGCGCCAGCACTATGTTCTATGCCCTGATCAACGGGAAGGACGGACAAATATCCACTGCCAGCAAGTCGGCCGTGTGAAAAAATTGAATGAAGATTCCGAAGTGTTTGATTGGTTCTGTTTGAGCTGGCAAAAACATCATCCACAAAATTGGGAGACGGCAAATGCAATTTGTCTTTTGTAACGGTGTTGCACGTGTGCGAAAGCAATCCTTCATTTTCTTTGCCAATCAATTCGGCAATTTGTGAATAGTTCATGAGCAAGTATTGTTAGATGAAAATTGAATTTACGATGACATAAAATTAAGCATTTAAAATGTTAGCGCACTTACGGTGAAATAAATGGAAAGCTATTGTGTAATTTTATACATTTGATTTTTACCTTAATCTTATACAATTATTTATGAAGAAAATTATGTTCATTCCACTTTTGGTTCTCGCTCAAATATCCTTCGCACAAACGCAAAAACAAAAAGATTCACTTGCAGATGAAATATGTAAAACAATTGTTGAAACAGTAAATCTTCCTGATACCATTAGGTTAAGAAATGCATTTTCAAAGCATGTGTCTATGTTCGTCTCCGCATATCCTGACAGCAAGCCTGATCAACTAGTGGAATCTCTTTTTTATAGACTTCAGAGAAATTGTCCAGAAGTGCAGAAACTGCTTGCTAATCTACAACCGCAAAAAGGGGATTGGGCAATAGTTGATGAGAAGCCCACCACAGTGCTCGATAATGAAGGGTGCAAAACCTTTCTCAAATATCAGGTCTATTCTTACTTAGAAACAAATGGCGATACGGTTCATCTTGAAATAAAAAATGGATATTGGGTGGAACATTTTAAAGACAGCTCTTATTCAAAACTGAAGCTTAAGAAATTAAATGACTGCGAATTTGAAATTGTTTTTGTTGAAAGCAATAATAACATTCGAAAAAGCTTTAGTAAACCTGGGGATAAATACAAGTATCAGATAGTTGATAAAAAAGAGAACTACTTTTTTATGTCGACTGAAGTGGAAGGACAAAATAGGTTTTCGACATTTAAAATTTACTTCATAAAACCATAATCGATTAGCTGCTTCAACTGATTCTGATTTATATAATACATATTCATATTTTATCGCAAACCTCGAATATCAAAACTATAAACACTCATCGAATTTCAGAACGACAAACCACAAACTACAAACTTCTTTTCTTTGCGCCTTCGCGAGATTATTGAGTAAACCCCCAATCAACCACTCTTTTCAAATATTGTTTATCCTGCATGATCCATGTCACTTCATAACTTCCTGTATCATCTTTGTTCAACATGTAGATATAAAATGTGCGCTTATCTGGTGAAAGATAAACGGCGTCTCTTGTTTTTACTGTGCCGTTTTCATGATAAATAAAGCTAGGGTTATAAAGTGCTGCCCATGCGCTTTCAGGAATAGCAACAGTGTCTTTGCCAATAATAACAGTCACTTTTCCGATAGCCGTAGTGGGCGTTTTGCCATAGCTTCCATAATAAGGTCTGTTGTCGATCTTCACTGTGCGGTCTTCTTCTTTGGCAAGTTTATGTTTTGTTGCAAAAAATGGAACGGCTTTAATAATTACTTTGATTTGATTACTATCAAAGCTGATGAAATCAGCGCCATATTCTTTCACGGGGATTTCTTTTAGTTTGCCTTTGCCCATACTTTCCTCAATGCCGCCAATCGTGAAACAGGAAAGATCGCTGCGGATAGACTTGTCCGTTACGTGAGCAAAGCCTTCATTTTTTCTTCGGTAATCATTGACATCTTCATTCTGCGAAAAACAGTTTGAAACTATTGGGAGAACAAGCAAGACAAAAAGGGTGCGCATAAAATAATTTTTTAAAAATATTCTCAACTTACGCAAATATTCTGTTCGATGATTTAATATGACACATTCGAAAGTTAATAGGTTTACAAAAAGCATTTTTACTTTTCCAATGATGGCC
>CAIYPC010000206.1 GCA_903927975.1 uncultured Bacteroidota bacterium
AACAACGGTTTTTAAATAATTTTTTCTGATAGTCGGAAAATGAAAGCTTCCTTGAAATGAAGGTCCTGAATGCAACAGGCGCAATGATGATGCAATTCTTTTTAAAATTTCTGGTTGAGATTTTATTTCATCTGCATGCAAAGTTTTTGCATTGATCCAACTTATTACCAAAACATTTTCATCGGGCAAAGAATCTATTACAGCCGCGCCAACGCCCGACTGATGTGCTCTTCCTGTGTTCACTCTTTCTTTTTCGCGATCAATACCTAATAATGAAGTAGCCGTGTCGCTCACGCGCATTACATAAGTATTGGTGGATGTATCAACACGATAATTGATATTCGTTAACCCACCACCAAGCGCAGCAATGCTCGTTGCATTTGCGAACGCAGGAATTTTTACAAGCAATGAATTTAATCTCGGATCATTTGTTAATGAAGCCATGATAATTTTTTTCGGGACTTATTAAATGGGTTCATTCTTAAAATAGCATTCCTGTTCGACAATTCATTTTGCTTTTAAAGATTTAGAAATAAAAAATGCAATGGGAATAACAATCATCCCAATCATAAAAGGCAAAAACCAAACTCCAAGTCCGTTTGCTTTTTCTATTGCCGTTAAATAAGTAAACACATTTATTAATGTGAAATTGATTGCAACGGCAATTTTTAAAAAGCGCAGCATTCTTGTTCCATAAGTATATTGTAGTTCTGCATTTTCATCCGTTATTGTTGTTGCATAATTAAAAACGTGGGGATACTTATTAAGAAAAGTGAGAAGCGAGAAAACCAGCGTTGCCACAATCGGCAAAACTATTATCGTTGCTTTGCCGCCATAGTTATCTGGCTTGCCCAAAATATTGAAATGTGTCGGTATGTTGTTTGGTAAATTGAAGTAAGCAAACAAAGTAACTACCCATAAAAGCATTATCAGTAAATAGCCTGCTGTTTCCAGCACTTTGTCGAGTAGTGACAATTGCAGTTTTATTTTAGGTCTTGTGTACATGCCTTGGGTTCATATTCGTTTTACGACTGCCCGTAAACGTTAAATATTTTTTATAGGGCCAACAAACCATTTCTTCACTGATAGATGCCACCATACCCATAGAAATAGTAATGTAAGTCCAACAAGTATTGGTGCATAGTTCACTGCAACCCATGTAAAATTTTCATTTCCCGGAACTGCGGCTGGTTCAAAAGGCATAACAAAATAAATGGAGATGACGATGATCTCTATGATCGCTAAAATATTCATCCACTTATATTTCTTGCCAAGCGTCCATTGGCCAGCTTGAAAGTTGCTGCCAGCTTTCCATCTAAGAAATATGGGAATAAGAAATGCGAGATAAAGACCGATCACACCAATAGAAACAACTGCATAAAAAGCTGAAGGAATTCCACGCGGGCTTTTCCAAAGTGCTGGCAAAGTAATAATCATTCCAATAATGCCCGACGCAAGCACTGCATTTAGTGGCACACCACTCTTATTCACTTTGCTCCAGCGTTTATGACCAGGGATTGCACCATCACGAGAGAATGCGAACATCATTCGTGAGCATGATGTGAGCGTTGCAATGCCGCAGAATAATTGTCCGGCAGTAGAAATCACCAACACCAATTTGAACATCATTGGCGTTAATGCATTGTACAAAATAGCAATCACTGAACCCCCGCCATACGGATTCACATTTGCATCGAATGAACTTACGTTCTCAGGATTGGTTGCGGCATATAAAAAAGCCATCAACAAAATATATCCACCAATAGCAGAATAGAAAATAGATTTCCAGATTCCTTTTGCTGCGCTTAAATGTGCGCCATGCGTCTCTTCTGAAAGATTTGCGGATGCATCAAAACCTGTGATGGTGTATTGCGTCATTAAAAATCCCAGTGGCAAAACATATAACAGATACATGCTGCTGCCCGCAAATCCTGAATTATTTATTTGCGTAGTGAATATCCATTTTAAGCTTTGATGTTTTGTGGGAATGATGACAAGCACTGCAATAACAATTGCAGCACCGAACACATGCCACCACACAGAAACATTATTGAACATCGCTTGAACATGACTGCGAAAACAATTGAGAAGCGTGACAAGTGCCATCATGATCGCGAACCAAAAAAATTGCTGAAGAATATAATCGCCATGAAAAAAATTGGCTGAATAATTTGGGAAATATGCACCGAGCGTAATGTTTAAAAAAGTAGCGGCTCCATAAACAACAGATGCGTTGATCGCAAGAAGCCCAATAAAATTTAACCATCCCGTAAAGAAGCCAGCTTTTGCTCCACCTAATTTTGATGCCCACCAATAAATACCACCTGATGTTGGGTAAGCAGATGATAGCTCTGCCATGCAGAAACCAATAATCAAAATAAAAAAAGAAACGATCGGCCAGCCGAAGGCGATTGCAATTGGACCACCATTATTCCATGCCTGACTGAATGTTGTGAAGCAACCGCTCAATATAGAAATAACCGAAAATGAAATGGCGAAGTTTGAAAAACCTGACCATGATCTTTTTAATTCTTGTTTATACCCAAGTGCTGCCAGCCTACGCTCATCTTCAGAAATATTGTGTTGGTCGATTTCTCCTGATTCTTGTTTCAATTCCATTTGTAATAGTTGAACTTGTTAGTTTGGTTTTCTGAAGTTGTTTCAGCTTCTGTTTACAGTTATTTTGTTCGCACTAAAACAAATATAAAAAATACATTCATAAAACTGAGTTTAATAATGGGGAGTAGTGAGTTGTGAGTGGTGAGTAGTGAGTAATGAATTCTTAATTGTTGTTACGCCATTCACAACTCACCACTCACCATTCACTCTTCACCACTCACTCCTCACACCTTTGTCTTCTTCCATTTGCCCTGTCTGAAAATAAAAAAAGAAACAATGGTTACAATTGTTTCTGTAACGATGATGGCAAAAAAAACTCCTTTAGGTCCAAGCTTAAATGTGATTGCCATTAAATATGCAAAAGGAATTTGAAATCCCCAAAAACAAAAGAGTGTGATGATGGTTGGCGTTTTTGTATCGCCCGCACCATTGAATGCATTCATGAGTACCATTCCTACTCCATAAAAAATATAACCTGCGGTGATCACATGTAAAACCTGTATCGAAATATTTTCTACTATCGGATCGGGATTAATAAAATCAACAATTGGCCTTGATGCAAATAAGAAAAGCAATGTTACTAACAGCATAAAAATAGCATTGTACTTTGCCGTTTTCCAAACACTTTGCTCAGCACGTTCAGGCTGGTTTGCCCCGAGATTTTGTCCGACCAAAGTTGCGGTAGCGTTGCTCATTCCCCATGCGGGTAACAAAAAGAATAATAATATCCTGATGGCAACCTGATAGCCTGCAACTGTAGCACTGCCAAAGTCGGCAATGATTCTGGCAAGAACGATCCAGCTTGCAGAGCCAATCAAAAATTGTGCAGTGCCTGACCATGCAATGTTTAAAAAGGATTTGATAATCTCCCAATCAGGTGTGAAATATTTTCGCAGAATATGAACGGCACCACTTCCTCTGAAGAGATGATAAAGTTGAAAACAAACGCCAGCGCCTCTTCCAATGGTTGTTGCAATCGCGGCGCCCTTCACTCCATAATAGTGGATCAGTATTGGGCAAAGAATTATATTCAACCCATTTGCAATCCACAATGTCCACATGGCAATCGATGCATTTCCGGCACCGCGAAAAATCCCGTTGATCAGATAAAGCATCATGATAACAATGCTCCCAGCGAATATGATTTTTGTGTATGAAACACCCGTAGCTATCACTTCTTTTTCAGCGCCCATTAGTCGCAAAATATTTGATGCCGCTAAAAAGCCTGTGATACTCACCACCACAGTTATCGCAAGCGCAATCATAATTGATTGTACCGCCGCTTTGGATGCTTCTTCCGGTTTCTTTTCGCCAATTCTACGTGCAACCATCGCCGTTGCTGCCATACTCAATCCCATAGCAATAGAATATACAAGCGTAAGCACTGATTCCGTTAATGCAACGGTTGCTACTGCTTCTTTGCTAACGCGACCCACGAAAAAAATATCGACTATTGCAAACACCGATTCCATGCACATTTCCAGTATCATGGGAATGGATAAAAGCAAAATGGCTTTGCGGATGCTGCCTGTGGTATAATCCTGATTTTCTCCCGAAAGAGATTTTTTGAATACTGTATATAAAGATTTTATACTAATACTATTTGTTGTAGAAGACATGTAATGCTGATTTAAAAACTGAAAAATAATTGAATAGAAATATCAATGAGCGATCTTGCTCATCAATTTTGGAGAGAGTGCCTTGCAAGTAGCAAAGGCTAAATCAGGATTTCATAATTCGTGCAGTTAAGATTTTCAAAGGTGATATTTTTTTATGAAGCGAAGAATTATTTTTTTCATAGGTCAAAGGACGAAGCTAGAGAAGTCAGCCCAAGGAGGGCGTGTATTAATAAATAAGCTCTTCAACATTTATTTTATACGGCTAGTTTTCGTCTTTAAAGGGAAGTGAATTGTAAGCAATAGCTCTATTTTTATTATTAAAACATTCCTGACATGAAACTGCTTTTTACTTTTCTATTTCTTGGCGCTTCCCAAATTCTTTTAGCGAACAAAATAAATTTCTTGAGTGACTCCGACACAGGATCTTCTCTGCATTTGATGTGGAAGTTTAAAACAAACGGAAAAATTAATAGCTCTTCATGTAGCTATAAAGATCTTATTTATTTTGGCAGTGAAGATAACAGCATGTATGCGCTCAACAGACATACAGGAATGCTTGTGTGGCAATATCAAACAAACGGGAAAATCAATTCATCTCCCATTACAGATGGTTCTAAATTATTTTTCCTGAGTATGGATGGTTTTTTTTATTCACTGAATTCTCAAACGGGAAAATTGCTTTGGAGATTTGAAACAGGTGGCGAAAAGAAAATTGATACATGGGATTATTATTTGTCTGATCCTGTTGCAGATGAAAACCTCGTTTATTTTGGTAGCAGCGATAGTAGCGTTTATGCATTACAGTTAGAAACAGGTATATTGAAATGGTCTTACAAAACAGAAGGCAGCATTCACGCAAAGCCTGTGCTGCATAATGATACTTTGTTTGTGGGAAATTTTGATGGATATTTTTGTGCGCTTAATGCACGTAATGGAAATATGATATGGAAATTCAGATCTATTGGCGACTTATATTTTCCAAAAGGGGAATTGCAAAAAGGGGCATTGTATTATCGTGATAATTTATGGTTCGGGAGCAGGGATTATAATATTTATGCGCTCAATCCAAAAACTGGACGTGGTGTTTGGAACATGAAAGAAAATGGGTCGTGGATTATTGCCACGCCTACTGCCAATGGCAATTATTTATACTTCGGTACTTCTGATTCGCATGCGTTTTATTGCATCGACATTACCACAGGCGAAACAAAATGGAAACTGAAATTGAACATGCGAACTTATGGTTCGGCTGCGGTTCTGATGGCATTTTTTTTTCGGATGTTTTAATGGAAAACTTTATGGCGTTGATGAATTGACGGGCAAGATGAAATATGAATTCAAGACTGAAGGATGTAAACAAAATTATTATACTGTTTACGACAGCACCGATCAGTTCAAGAAAGGTTTTAGTATTTATGGCACGACAGCTCAAGAATTTGAGGCGGCAGAAGCAAAGATTATGGCGCTTGGCAGCATCACATCCACTCCATTAATTGTTGATGACATCATTTACTTCGGAAGCACTGACGGATATTTTTATGCAGTAAAAAAATAGTGCTGTTATACCCTGAAGATTATAAGCACTTTTGCAAAATCTGGCACTATGGTTGCCCTATTAGCATGGGTATAGGTAGATATAATAAAATCGAAACATATCATTGCTCTTAACTTAATTAATGATATTATTTTCTAATAAAAATTTTGCTCATGCGATTTTTTTCTACGCATACTTGACAAAAAATAATTAATCATCATAACAATAAATTAATCACTCCTGCATTAAACCTTTGGAGAAAAATGTTTTCTTATTCATTTTTAAAACCAAATTTTTAGTATGAAAAAGTATCTAACAAGAATTGCAATTTTTTCTGCGATTATTATGGCTGCATCATTTTCTGCATCAGCCCAGATTTATGTAAAAATCAGGCCAACCCATGCTGTAATAGTTAGGCCTCCTCAACCAAGCCCAGTGCATGTTTGGGTAGATGAAGATTGGGCATATCGTGGCGGAAGGTATGAATACTCAGGCGGTCATTGGGTTGCGCCTCCTTATCGTGGTGCTATTTGGGTTCCAGGTCATTGGAGACGTCATGGACGTGATGGTGAACAATGGATGCCTGGTCGCTGGAGAAGGAGATAAAAATGAAATTTAA
>CAIYPC010000207.1 GCA_903927975.1 uncultured Bacteroidota bacterium
GAGGCACACTCTTTCCCTACACGACGTCTTCCGATCTTGGATCTTCATGCAAACTTTTGCCTAAACCATGACCAACTAATTCACGCACCACACCATAGCCATATTTTCTTTCAGTATGTTCCTGAATGGCATAAGAAATATCTCCCACACGATTTCCCGCAACAGCTTTTTCAATCCCTTTGTAAAGAGATTCTTTTGTGACCCTAATTAACTGTATTACTTCATCACTTATATTTCCTAACGCGAATGTATATGCGTGATCTCCGTGATAACCACTTTTGACGACTCCAGTATCAATGGATATGATATCGCCTTCTTTCAATTCAGACTTATTAGGAAAGCCATGAACTACTACATCATTCACAGAAATACATGAATTGTATGGGTAACCGCGATAATTGAGGAACGAAGGAATGCCGCCATTATCTCTAATGAATTCACCAATGAATTTGTCAAGTGAAATGCTTGTAATGCCAGGCTTTAAAATTTTTGCAACTTCCGTAAGCGTTCGGCTCACGAGCAAAGCACTTTGCCGCATCAATTCAATTTCCGCTTGTGTTTTGTAATAAATCATTTTGGTGAATGGTCAATTGTGAATGGTGAATAGCCTCCGAAACTTCATTTCACTGGGAAGTTTTTTGCAACTTGTCGCTTACCACTCTCTAATTACAAATAAACCTGTTAGCGGTTCGCATAACAGGTTTATTATAAAATAATTTTGAAATATTTTTTAGATGACTGCTCCAGAAACAGTAGATGATTGGCGACCTTGAATCCTTCCGCTCTTCATCAAGCCATCGTATTGGCGCATGAGCAATTGTGTTTCCACTTGCTGCAATGTATCGAGGATTACACCAACCATAATCAGCAATGACGTTCCGCCAAAGAATGATGCGAATGATTGCGTGATTCCTAAACGTTGCGCAAACCCAGGCAGAATACCAATTATCGCCAATAGGATTGCACCTGGCAATGTGATTTTATCCATCACAGAACCGATATAATCCGCAGTTGGCTGACCAGGTTTTACACCAGGGATGAAACCATTATTGCGTTTCAGATCTTCAGAGATTTGCTTTGGGTTAAAAATTAAAGCAGTGTACAAGAATGTGAACGCAATCACTATCACCGCATAAATAATCATGTGGAGATAATCTTTCGGATCAGAAAATATTCTTGATATGCCTTCTTTATTTTCGAAGCTTGTGTATGAAATCAATGTTGGAAGGAACATGATTGCCTGAGCAAAAATGATTGGCATTACACCGGCGCTGTTCACTTTTAATGGAAGAAATTGTCTTGCCCCACCGAATTGTTTGTTGCCAACAATCTGTTTCGCATAATTGACGGGAACCTTTCGCACCCCCTGAATCAGGACTATCAGCCCCATTATAATTGCGATAAGGATTGCAATTTCAATAACGAAGATTAATATGCCGCCGCTGCCAATTGTCAATTTTGCTGTAAGCTCCTGCATGAATGCATTTGGGAGCCTTGCTAAAATCCCAATCATGATGATCAGTGAAGTACCGTTGCCCAATCCTTTGTCAGTAATTTTTTCACCGAGCCACATTACGAACAATGTGCCTGCAGTTAATACAATCGGGGTTGTGACCCATAAGTAAGGAGAGAATGAATCAATCACTGCATCTTTCGCCATCGTTCTTAAATAGGTAACGTAAGCATAAGCCTGAACGAAGGTTACGATAACAGTAAGATATCTTGTCCACTGATTGATTTTCTTTCTGCCGCTCTCGCCTTCTTTTTGCACTTTCTGCATTTGAGGAACGAGAATCGTCATCAATTGCATAAAAATAGAAGCAGAGATATATGGCATGATACCGAGAGCAACAATAGATGCTTGTAAAAAAGCACCACCAGAGAATGCATCAATCAAACCAAGTGCTCCGCTTTTTGCGCCAGACAAACTGCTGAGTTTGTGAGGATCAATTCCGGGCAATGTTATGTATGTACATAATCTGAAAACAAATATGAAAAGCACAGTAGTAAGTATCTTACTTTTCAGCTCTTCTATGCCCCAGATATTTTTTAATGTTTGTACTAGCTTCTTCACGAATGTGGTAATTTTTTTATTTGAAAGCCTTACCCTAAAAAGGCGCAATTGATGCGCCTTGCAAGTTACACAAAAATTACTTCAGAATTTCTATAGTGCCTCCAGCTTCTTCAATAGCTGCTTTTGCCTTTGCGCTAATAGCGTTTACTTTGAAAGCAATTTTGCTTTTCAGTTCGCCATTGCCAAGAACTTTTACCAATGCAGTTTGGCTAATGAGACCGTTGATATATAAATTTTCAGGAGAGAATTCTTTGATCTCATATTTTTCAATCAGGTGGTCAATTTGACCGAGATTGAAAACGTTGTACTCAATTCTGTTGATGTTTTTGAAACCTCTTTTTGGAAGCCTTCTTTGGATTGGCATCTGACCACCTTCGTGAGCCATTTTGCGCTGATAACCTGCACGGCTCTGTCCGCCTTTGTTACCTTTTGTTGATGTGCCCCCTTTACCGGAAGCTTCACCACGACCTAATCTTTTTTCTTTGTGCGTAGCGCCTTTTGCAGGCCTGATAGTGTGTAATTTCATTTTATCTGATTTTTACTCAACGGGGAATCGCCCCTCGCATGTTAATGTGATAATTTGATAATGTGCTAATATGCTAATTAAAATTCGGAGTCTGCATTAGCACATTAGTAAATTGGCTAATTAGCTAATTATTTTACTTCTTCGACTGTCACCAAATGTTCAACAGTACGCACCATGCCTAAAATTTGCGGCGTTGCTTCCACTTCTTTTGTAGCATGCATTTTTTTCAAACCAAGCGCTAATAATGTCAGCTTCTGGCGCTCTGGTCTATCAATTCCGCTCTTTACTTGTGTTATCTTAATTTTTTTCATTGCCGTAATTATTAAATATCTATCGACAGTTAACTGCCGACTGAAAATTATCCATTGAACACTTTCTTCAAAGACAAATGGCGAGTTTTTGCAACACTGATTGGTTCTCTCAACATAGCCAAGGCCTTGAATGTAGCCTTAACCACATTATGAGGATTAGCTGAACCGAGTGATTTTGCAAGCACGTCTGTTATGCCAGCGCTTTCAAGAACTGCACGCATGCTGCCTCCAGCAATTACGCCAGTACCATGAGCCGCTGGCTTTATAAGCACTTTGGCTGCGCCTTCTTTTGCAAGCTGATCATGAGGAATGGTGCCATGAAGAATTGGAACTTTAATCAAATTCTTTTTAGCATCTTCAATTCCTTTGGTGATGGCTTCCTGAACTTCTTTCGCTTTGCCCAAACCATGACCGACTACGCCAGCTTCATTGCCAACTACAACCAATGCAGAAAAGCTGAATGCACGTCCGCCTTTTGTTGTTTTCACAACACGGTTGATAGCGACTACCTTTTCTTTCAGTTCTAAGTCGCCGGCTTTTACCTTGGTTACATTTACTTTTGCCATAATTATTTACGATTTGAAATGTACGATGTACGATTTCTCAGTTTTAATTTCTTTTATATCGATTTTAGATTTCATGCCGCTATGTGCGATGAACAAATCGCAATTCGTAAATCTAAAATTTCAATCCGCCTTCACGTGCGCCATCTGCTACTGATTTCACACGACCGTGATATAAATTACCACCGCGATCAAAAGTACAATCCTGAATTCCGAGTTCAGTTGCTTTTCGTGCGATTGCAGAACCAACTAATTTGCTCTTTTCAGTTTTTGTAACTTTTTGAGCTAAGATATCTTTATCGCGAGAAGACGCAGATGCTAAAGTTTTTCCATCATTATCATCAATCAACTGCACATAGATATCACTGTTACTTCTGAACACTGCAAGTCTTGGCTTTTGTGCGGAACCAGAAACTTTTTTTCTGATCCGGTATTGTATCTTTTGCTTATTTACAAATTTCTTATCCATGATTTTTATTTTGCAATCCTGATACTGCCAGGATCTTAATGAACGCTATAATTATTTGCCTGCAGCTTTACCAGCTTTCTTACGAACCACTTCACCAACATAACGAACACCTTTTCCCTTGTATGGTTCTGGTTTGCGAAGACCACGAATTTTTGCAGCAACCTGTCCAATCAATTGTTTGTCGATTCCTTCCAAAGTGATTTTTGGGTTATCTCCTTTTTCTTGTGCTGTAGCTAATTTTAGTTCTTTAGGAATCTCGAAAATAATATTATGCGAAAAGCCTAATGACAAATCTAAAAGGTTGCCCTGATTAGATGCTTTGAAACCTACACCAATCAATTCCAGTTTTCTTGTATATCCGTCAGTTACACCTTTCACCATGTTTGAAATCAATGAACGATATAAACCATGCAATGCACGATGGCGAATCTGATCGGTAGGACGAGCAAATTCAATATGCCCGTCTTTCACTTCTGCTTTAATATCACGATCGATAGCCTGCTTCAATTCACCTTTAGGTCCTTTTACAGTTATTATATTATCTGAACTAACGGTGATGGTTACACCATTCGGCACTTCTACTGGCTTTTTTCCTATACGAGACATAACTATTTTTTTATTTTGTTGTGATTCCGGACCGGTCAGTTAAAGTATAGGATAACTTAATGTATCAGGAATCAAATAATTTCAATAACTCTTAAATCTCTATTAATCCGATTAGAAGATTAATAAATGTAGCAAAGAACTTCGCCACCAACATTCTGCGCCTTAGCATCTTTATCTGTCATCACACCTTTTGAAGTTGAGATGATAGCAACGCCTAACCCATTTTTCACACGCACAAATTCTGCAGGGCTTGAATATTGACGAAGACCTGGACGGCTAACTCTTTCCAAAGATTTGATAGCAGGCTCTTTTGTAGCTGGATCATACTTCAACGCAATTTTGATAACACCTTGTTTAGTGTCGTCTTCAAATTTGTATTTAAGAATATATCCTTTATCGTACAAAATTTCTGTTATACGCTTTTTAAGGTTAGAAGCAGGAATCTCAACAATGCGGTGATTAGCCATCTGAGCATTGCGCACCCTCGTCAAAAAATCTGCAATTGGATCTGTAACCATTTTGTATTTCGATTAATAATTTATCAATTTTTTTTCTGTTACCGGTTTTCAACCCACAGATTGAACCTAATAACTGCCAACTGTTCTACCAGCTTGCTTTTCTAACTCCAGGAATTTTTCCCTGCAATGCCATGTCACGGAAAACCAATCTCGATACACCGAAGTATCTCATGTAACCTCTTGGCCTTCCTGTTAACTGGCAACGGTTTTTCAAACGTACCGGAGATGCATTTTTAGGAAGCAAATCAAGCGCTTTATAATCGCCTGCAGCTTTTAGCGCAGCACGCCTATCAGCGTACTTTGCTGCCATTACTTCTCTTTTTTTCTGCCTGGCTTTTACTGACTGTTTAGCCATTGTAATTTTTGATTTTTAAATGTACGATGTACGATATCTATAATGCGATCTGCTTTTATAAATCGAACACCGAAATATTTTTGTTATTTTAAGCTTCTTTTTTTGCAGCATCCTTGAACGGCATACCCAACTCTTTCAATAATTCGTATGCTTCTTCGTTTGTGTTTGCTGTTGTAACAAATGTGATATCCATGCCCGTTATCTTGTTCACCTTATCAATATCAACTTCTGGGAAAATGATTTGCTCAGTGATGCCAAGTGTATAATTTCCACGACCATCAAATGATTTTTCATTCACACCTTTAAAATCACGCACACGTGGCAATGCAGTTGAAACAAGCCTGTCAAGGAACTCATACATCTTCTCGCCACGCAATGTTACCCTTGCACCGATTGGAATATTTTTTCTCAACTTAAAGTTTGAAATATCTTTCTTCGACATGGTTGAAACCGCTTTCTGACCTGTGATCAAAGTCAGCTCATCAAGAGCAACATCAACCAATTTCTTATCGCTAACTGCGCCATTAACGCCACGATTCAAACAAATTTTTTCAAGTCTAGGAGCTTGCATAACGCTGGTATAGCTGAATTTCTTCATCAACGCTGGCACTACTTCATTTTTGTACTTGCCGATTAATCTCGGAGAATATTTTTCTGTGCTCATCATTTAATGACCCCCTCTGATTTTTTTGATATACGAACTAATTTCCCGTTCTCTCTGGTGCGTTTAATTTTTGTTCCTGCGCCAGCTTTTGCATCCCACAACATCACATTAGAAATGTGAATGGCAGCTTCAATTTTCACGATGCCACCTTTTGTGTTCTGCGCAGAAGGCTTTGTGTGCTTCGTTATAATGTTAACGCCTTCTACTAAAACTTTGGCTTTGTCTGGAAAAACTTCCAGTACCTTGCGAGGCTTCTTTGCGTCCTTGTCATCACCCGAAATCACCACTACGCTGTCGCCTTTTTTAATATTAAACTTCGGTTTAAATCTGTTGCTCATTTTTTAAAGTTTCCAGTTTACAATTTTCAGTTTACAGTTCCTCAGTTTTAAGTTTCGTTATGATTTTTAAGTTTTCAGAACTTGAAACCAGAAACTTGAAACCAGTTTTCTTAAAGCACTTCCGGTGCCAATGAAATAATTTTCATGTAGCCTT
Organism: uncultured Bacteroidota bacterium; assembly: GCA_903927975.1. Lineage (GTDB taxonomy): Bacteria > Bacteroidota > Bacteroidia > Chitinophagales > Chitinophagaceae > Puia. The sequence goes on from CAIYPC010000207.1 coordinate 6,579, forward strand.
TATCGCGAAGTTCTCTTGCTACTGGCCCGAAAATACGTGTGCCACGTAAACATCATTGCCTGAAGCATCTGCCGCTACCCCTGTTATCCCGTTAAAAGA
>CAIYPC010000208.1 GCA_903927975.1 uncultured Bacteroidota bacterium
GCCAGAAAATTTTATATTGTTCGATATAAAAGGTGTGCTTCATGCCGATCGCGAAGACCTTGAAGAAGAAAGAAAAAAATTTGCGACCACCAAACAAAGCAATCTTACTTTGCTGGAAGCGATGAAAGATGCAGATGTGTTCATCGGGCTTAGTGTCGGCAACACCGTTACCGAAGAAATGGTAAAGGCAATGGCAAAAAACCCGATTGTGTTTGCGATGGCAAATCCGGATCCGGAAATAAGTTATGAAGCCGCAACTGCCGCACGCAAAGATGTGATCATGGCAACGGGGAGAAGCGATTATCCCAATCAAGTAAACAATGTGCTTGGCTTTCCATTTATTTTTCGCGGTGCGTTGGATGTTCGCGCAACGCAGATCAACGAAGCTATGAAACTGGCTGCAGTAAAGGCTTTGGCAGAACTTGCGAAAACACCTGTTCCTGAGATTGTGAATCTCGCTTATAATGAAAAAACCATTTCATTTGGACCTGAATATATCATTCCCAAACCTTTCGATCCTCGGTTACTCTCCACCGTTGCCCCAGCTGTTGCAAAAGCTGCTATAGAAAGTGGCGTTGCACAAATCACCATCAGCAATTGGGACAATTATGCCATTCAATTAAATAAAAGATTAGGTCTCGATAATCAATTGATCCGCGTTCTTGGGAATAGGGCTCGTCGCGATCCAAAAAGAATTGTTTTCGCTGAAGCTGACAACATAAAGATTTTAAAGACTGCGCAGATTGTATATGATGAGGGCGTAGCTTATCCTATTTTACTTGGTAATGAAACAAGAATCCGTGCCATTGCTGCAGAAAATCATATTGACATTGAAGATCTGCCAATCGTGGATCCACGTGGCGATGAACAAGATGAGAAAAGAAAAAAATTCGCTGAACTATTTTTTCAGAAAAGACAACGTCGCGGTTTTAATAAATATGAATCGCACAAAATTATGCGCGACCGAAATCATTTTGGTTGCATGATGGTTGAAACCGGCGAAGCAGATGCAATGATCAGTGGCCTCACCAGAAATTATCCTGATACCATTCGCCCCGCAATTCAGATTATCGGCACAGAAGAAGGCGTGAAGAAAATTGCAGGAATGTATTTATTGCTTACGAAACGTGGACCGCTATTTTTGGCTGATACAACTGTAAACTTCAATCCAACCGCAGAAGAACTTGCTGACATCGTATTAATGACTGCGAAGGAAGTGCGCAACTTCAACATATTGCCACGCATTGCCATGCTCAGCTATTCCAATTTCGGAACAAGCGATTCGCCTGAAGCAAGACTTGTTGCAGAAGCAACAAAAATCGTAAAGCAAAAAAATCCATCACTGATCATAGATGGAGAAATGCAGGCGAGCGTTGCGTTCAATAATGATCTGTTGAAAGAAAATTATCCGTTCAGCTCATTGGTAGATCAGGAAGTCAACACATTAATATTTCCAAACTTAGCCGCAGGCAACGTTGCATATAATTTATTAAAAGAAGTAGGTGGTGCAGATGCAATCGGCCCGATCCTTCTCGGATTAAAAAGACCAGTGCATGTGCTGCAACTCGGAAGCTCAGTGCGCAGCATTTATAATATGTGCCTCGTGGCTGTTATTGATGCACAGATAAAATGCAAAGGCACTTCAGAAGAAAACCTGAAAAAAACTGCATGGTGGAAGCGATTGAAAAAACCATCCAAAACGGAGACGAACGAAAATCAATAAAAACATAAAAACTAAAAATCATGAACGCTAATATCGGGATTTCAGAAAAAAATTCGCTAGCTGTTTCTCAAATATTATTTGTGCTTCTTGCAGATGAATATGTGCTTTATACAAAAACACGCAACGCACATTGGAATGTGGAAGGAATTGATTTTTATGCCAAGCACACTTTTTTTGAAAAGCAGTTTGGTGAGCTTGATGAATTGATTGATGAAGTGGCTGAAAGAATTCGCGCACTTGGACATTATACTCCGGCTACATTAAAATCTTTTTTATCACTGACACGCCTAACCGAAGAATTGACGAATAATAATTCAAGTGCAGGATTTATTAAGGAATTGCTGAGCGATCACGAAAGCATCATCATCAAATTGCGCGAGAACATTAATCACATTGCTAGCGATCTTCACGATGCTGGCACTAGCGATTTTATTACTGGACTAATGGAGAAGCATGAAAAAATGGCTTGGTTCCTCCGTGGTCATCTGAAATAAGCTTTATATACTTCCTAACTTTTTAATGTGATGTTTTCTGCATCAGCAAAAAAGAAAATTGTATTTTCAATGCCGATTTAGAAACGCAAGCCGATTTTAATTATTCACTCAAGCCGCAATGAAATTTTTTACTGAATTTGGTCGATACTTGTTGATGTTGAAGGACATGTTTTCCAAACCTGAAAATGCAAAAATGTATTGGAAGGAATTCATGCACCAATGTTCAGAAATCGGCATCGGATCCCTCGGCATCGTCATCATCATTTCCATTTTTATGGGCGCAGTGTCAACGCTGCAAACGGCTTATCAATTAGTGAGCCCATTCATTCCCATTTCAACCATTGCGCAAATTGTTCGGGACACCGTTATCCTGGAATTCGCTCCCACACTGGTTTGTATCGTGCTCGCCGGAGTTGTTGGAAGTAAAATCGCAAGCGAACTTGGCAACATGCGTGTGAGCGAACAAATTGATGCACTCGAGATCATGGGTATCAACACAAAAACATATTTAGTGCTGCCAAAAATAGTTGCAGCACTCATTGTTATTCCGATGCTCGTTGTCGTTTCAGCGGCGCTTGGCATTTGGGGCGGACGTTTCGCAGGCACAATGTCGGGTATCATTTCACCAAGCACATTCGATAAAGGATTGCTGCAATACTTTCAGCCATATAATGTATTTTTTGCGCTGATGAAAGCATACACATTTGCATTCATCATTTCGAGCATACCTGCGTTTTACGGATATTATGTAAAAGGCGGTGCACTTGAAATTGGAAGGGCAAGCACAAAATCCGTAGTTGTAAGTTGTGTGATGATTTTATTTGCGGATTATATATTGGCAGCAATATTGTTGTAATAAAGATGTCTCGCAAAGACGCTACGTCGCAACGAGAAGTCAATCAGGTAAATCAGAAAAATCAGGTTAAAATCGTGGTACAAAATCGTGGTTAATGATTGAAATAAGACACATAAAAAAAGGCTTTGGCGATAAGATTGTTATCGATGATGTAAGTGCCATATTTCAGGCGGGCAAATGCAATCTAATCATCGGCTCCAGCGGAAGCGGCAAAACCGTGATGATGAAATGTCTTGTCGGTTTATTTGAAACTGACAGCGGCGATATTCTATATGGTGGACAAAGTTTCACGGGAATGAATAGAGAAGAGCGCAAAATGCTACGTCAACAAATCGGCATGCTATTTCAGGGATCTGCATTGTTCGACAGTATGACGGTTGAACAGAACATCATGTTCCCGCTGGATATGTTCACGCAAGACTCATTCGATCAAAAATTAAAACGTGTGAATGAAGTGCTTGATCGTGTGAATTTAAAAGACGTGAACAAAAAATTCCCTGCTGAACTAAGTGGTGGAATGAAAAAAAGAGTAGGCATTGCGCGAGCAATTGTTCTCAACCCAAAATATCTTTTTTGTGATGAGCCAAATTCCGGTCTTGATCCACAAACTTCATTATTAATAGATAAACTCATTAAAGAAATCACTGATGAATACAAAATCACGACTGTTGTAAATACCCACGACATGAACAGTGTGATGGAAATCGGCGATCATATCATCTACATGTATCAAGGATTAAAAGAATGGGAAGGCACAAACAAAGAAATTATTTTCAGCAAAAGTGAGAAACTGAATAAATTCATTTTTGCCTCTGAATTTTTGCAAGATGCTAAAGACATGCGCATGCTGGAAGCCAAAGGAAAAATTGATAATGACAGGAATATGGATGAGTTGTTAAAGTAAAATCTTTCATTATTAATCATGCTTATTTAATAAGCACTGCGGTCGATTTCTATATACTTTCTCCACTATCATTTTCTTTTCGATAAAGAAGCATCTGCAACTAAACCAGAAACATCTGCAAAAAATCAAAAACCGGACAACAAATGTTGTCCGGTTTTTTTATACGATCAAACTTAAATTATTCCAGTCTAAGAAAACAATCCGCCTTTCTTTAATTCCTTTGTTGCTTCTCCTATTTTATATCCATTGTGATAAATCTCTACTTTATATTCCCCAGTTTGAAAACCATTATCCTGTTTCCATGCAAACTGTACATTTTTTACTTTACCAGATTCAATTTCTACAGGCACTTTTGATGTGTACATTTTATCGCCTTCTTCTCGTGAAGTAAAAGTTCCAGATCCATTAGCAGGTGCTGTAATCATTTTTCCATCGGGTCCCGTAATGCTCACGTAAACATCGGTTGATCCACTTGCTGCAATACGATTGGTAACATCAAAAGAAATTTTCAATTTGTCAACTCTTTTTGCTCTGTTAGTAACTTTTTCTTCTCCATTCTTTTTATCCTGAATAGGAGTGATCATAATGTTGTTTGCATTCAATGTTGAAGCAATATCAACTTTCTTTTCAAGCGAATCTTTTGCTGTTGAAGTAGTTTGCAGATCTGACGTGAGTTTGTCTTTGTCCTGTGTTAACTGTGCATTATCCTGCGTCAAACCTTGATTGTCTTGCGTAAGCTTTGCAACAGTTGCTTGCATGCTATTGATTTTATCATTCAACTCAGCGATTAATCCGTCCGCTTTTTTCTTTTCAGCGACAGTGATATTTTGTTTGTTCAAAATGCTGCGTATCTGAACTTTCAATTTCGCAATATCACTATTCCTGCTCGCTAACATGCCTTGCACTTTATTATTATAACCAGTCAATGAATCAAGGCGAACCAACGCATTGTCAAAATTTTTCTGCACGGCAGTTTTGTCGTCAGTTATTTTTGCAATCTGAGTTTGCTCAGTCTGCTGCACCTGCTCGTGCTGATTGTTACTATAGATTGCATAGCCAACAGAACCAATCAGCCCTATTGCAAGTATGCCAATAATAAGTCCTCTGAAATCACTTTTACGTTGCGTGCTCTGTGGCTCGCTAGAAGGATAGTTTGTTGTGTCCATTGTATTAAAGTTTTTTTGTTAAGAGATTATTGCAGCTTCAATAATTAATAATCATCTAAAGATTATAAACTGCGTTTGTGTTGATATTAGTTATTCTAAAATTGTGCCAATGAATTATTCAATCCTTGCCAAGAAATTGTTATTATGTTATTACACAAGACTATAGAAGGAAATAAGAGAGTACTAAGTTGTGACTAAAGAAAACAAATTAACTTTTCTATAGTTGGGGTATATTTTCTACATCTGGCAAAAAACTGTCTCAGAAAAAGCTAACGGAGTAACTTATCATTTTATCCTGATTTATAAAATTGAATGACAATTTTATAAATGATTAATTCCAGATATCCATTACCGTTACAATATCACACCTGTATAGTTTTGCAATTGATTGAATCCTTAATGCTTTAATTATTTCAAAAAAAATCCTTCAGAAAATATATCTTTAAGAACTGGATTTTTTGAATTGGCTTAATCTGCTCATTATAAAACCAAACTAACATGTTCAAGTCGTTTCGTGCTTTGTTTTACTTAGCACTACTCATTGTACCTTCCTTCCAAATTTTTGCACAAGCACCTAATGCTGATTCGCTCACTGTAGAAAAAGCATTGTCATTTTATCGCTTGTCGAATCCTGTATTTTCTCCTGATGGAAAAAAACTTGCGTTTGTAGTTGGTCAGCCGGCTACGTTAGAAAAGCCAGCGGCCAACCATATATGGCTTCTCGATTTGCGTGATAGCACCACAAGACAATATACCAACTCAGCTAAATCAGAATCAAATCCTAAATGGTCGCCACAAGGAAAAACGCTTGCGTTTTTATCAGCTCGCGGTGGAGAAAATCAAATTTATTTACTGGATGATGAGGGAGGAGAGGCTGCGCCATTGACATCTTCAAAGACCGGCGTTAGAAATTTTGAGTGGGCACCTGATGGGAAAACGATCGCTTATATTGAAGAAGACAGCATTACGAGTGCTGATAAAAAAAGAAAGGATGATAAGTTTGATGAAACAGTAGTGAGCAAATCCGATAAGGCTTCTGTTTTATTTAGCATTGATATTGCTACTAAAACTGCTCACAAGCATCCACAAAAAAATTGGCAGATCTCAAATTTGAAATGGATGCCTGCCGGCGATGCAATGATCCTTGAAGTGCAGGAATTACCTGGCAAAGAAATTCCAGAATTGCGTCTTGTGAAATTCAATTTCCATGACAGCAGCTATGTCTATATCCCCTCACCAAAAAATCCTGCGTGGGGCGATATTGAAATTGCCCCCGATGGAAAATTATTTTCGTTTGTGGGTCCAAGAGTTGATGGTCCTTCTCCTCATGATGTTTTCATGCAATCATTTAGCGGTACGGAAGCAAGCAACATCACTTCTAAATCGCTTAATCTTCCTGTTCGTTCTATAAAATTTATTTCAGATAACCTCCTTACCGGAATTGTGCAGAATGGATTTCATTCGAGCCTTTATAAAATTTCTATTACCGGAAAGACAAATGATTTTGGGATTAAACAAAATGTTTATGCTTATGATGTCCGCGCTGATAATACAGTAGTGTTTACGAGTGGCACTTCTTCAAAATTGCAGGAGCTTTGGTTATATGCGTCGGGTCATGCTGCTGTTCAGCTTACACATTTTAATAAAGCATTTGATAAAATCCCACTCGTTGCTCCCGAACTAATAAGCTATAAAAGTTTTGATGGCACTATGATTGAATCATTATTATTCAAGCCAACAAAAAGCAAACAAACGGGCTCGCTTCCATTGGTTGTATTTATCCATGGCGGACCCACCGGCGCATTCGCAGACAACTATAATGCATGGACACAATTGTTTTTGCAGAAAGGATATGCAGTGATGATGCCAAACATAAGAGGCTCCACGGGATATGGTTTTAAATTTCTTGAATCGAACAGATATGATTGGGGCGGTGGCGATTTTAAAGATATTATGTATGGCATCGATTACATGATCGCCAATAAAAATATTGATAGCAGCAAGCTATCAATCGTTGGTTGGTCTTATGGTGGATATATGTCTGAGTGGGCAATCACACAAACCAATCGCTTTAAAGCTGCCATGTCTGGCGCAGGACTTTTTAATCTTGCTAGTGAATTTGGAACTGAAGGAGGTGCTTCTTATGACAATTGGTGTTTGGGATCACCTTATGAAAATTTGGATGTTTTCACAAAACATTCAGCCATGAATTTTATCAAAAATGCCCACACACCGACATTAATCATTCAAGGAGAAGACGATGATGTAGATCCTATTGGGCAATCGCAGGAGTTATACAGAGGCTTGCGATATTATAATGTCCCTGCGGAGTTAGTTCTCTATCCACGCGAACATCATGGCTTTGTGGAATTAAAACATAATATGGATTATATAACACGCATGATTGATTGGGTGGAAAAATATTGTCCTGTTACTAAGTGATTTTTAGGTATGCATGTCCGTTAATTTTAGAGGGGCTTCTTGAAAATAGAATTGAAGATTTTACGCAATCTGTCATTCCAAGACTTGCGCAGCTTGGCGAGGAGTCTTAGAGATTTGCACAAAATGCAGAGTCCATTATTTTGAAGCCCTTAAGATGCCTCCTTTGTCGGCATGACAGACTCGAAGAAAAGCATTTGCTTTATGAAATGGGTAAACATTATTTTATAACGATGTTATTCTCCCGAAAAATGTTAATGAAACTTTTTCCCCTTATCCATCATTTCTAAAATCATTTTCATTCTTTTCTCTCTTGTCTCTGGCTTTTTGGCTGTTTGCAAGCGCCATCCGATTGCATATTTATTTGCTTTGTTCAATGATTCAAAAAATGTTTTTGCAGTTTTATTTTTTGAAAGCAATTTAATGAAGTCTTCGGGCATTTTCATTTCAATGGGAGAATCGTAAGCTTTCAACCATCTTCCATCTGCTTTTGCTTTTTCAACTTCTGATAATCCAGAAGCTTTCATTTTGTCAAGCTTTGTCAATCGCTCAATATGATCTGTGTTCTTTTTTGACCAAATACTTTTCGAACCTCGCGGAGTGAATTTGCGAATCCACGATCTGTCATCATACTTTTTTATCTGACCATCAATCCAACCATAACAAAGCATTTCATCGAGTGCTTCATTGTATGTAACGGATTTCTCTCCTGACTCCTTTTTAAAAAGCCTAAGCCAAATACCTTTTGATGCAGCATGATTTTTTGCAAGCCATTTCTCTAATTCCTTTGCTGTCTTGAAAGAAATCATTTCATATTCTGGCTTATCAGCCATTTTCATATTTGCAGTAAATTGTTTCGCCATTCATAAATTTACATCATTGTTATATTTTTCGTTGAAAGTATATTTCACGAAAGACGAATATTCAACTGTTTCACAACAACAGTTTTCTTATTTTTGGTTACATGAAAAAGCTCCTAACATTCTTCGTTTTTATTTTCTTTTCAAAATTCACATTTTCCCAATCTGGCGCTGACAGCATTCTTCAGACCGCAGGCAATCTCTATAAAAATCAGGATTACTCAGGTGCCGGAAAGCTTTTTGAACAAGCAGGATCAATGACTGATGAACAACTGTTTAAAAGGGATTATTATTATTACGCAGCGACCTCTTATGCTTCTGCAAAGGACAGCACAAAAAGTTTTCTTGCGCTCGAAACAGCCGTTCATCTATTTGGATATAATGATATTTTACAGTTGACAAATGATGAATCATTTAAGTTCATGAAAGCAAGCAAGCACTGGAGCAGATTGATTAGATCTATAAAACCGGCATTTACCAGTGATCCGCTAAAAGCAAAATTGATTGATACTGATGTGAAAAATTTTTGGAATGCCTATGATAAAATCGGAAATGATTCATCAAGAGCAAAAGAAATTTATCAAAATGATTATATCAACAAAGGCACAATTGGGTTACGATTTTATTATCTGAACAAAATTGGATCGGTTGAAAATTTTGTGCTGATGCATGAACAAAGAAAAAAATATTATGCAAGCATCCGAAGCAACACCTTGAAACCTGGACAATTAAAAAATGAATACACGAAAATATTTGTGTCGCTGAAAAATATTTATGCTGATGCAAAATTTCCACCGATATATTTTGTGATGGGGAAATTGAATTCAGCGGGCACAAGTTCAAGCGATGGCTTGATTCTCGGAATTGATCAGGCTTGCATGTCTGCCAATGCAGACACAACAGAATTGACTACATGGGAGAAACATAATATCAGCACTTTAAAAAATCTGCCGCACACTGTTGCCCATGAGCTGATCCATTTTCAGCAAAACGGAATGGCTTCTGACACTACATTATTAAAAGAAGCAATTTTAGAAGGCATGGCAGATTTTATTGGCGAACTTATTTCGGGCAAATCTGCCAATGAAAGATTGTTGGTCTATGCAAAAGGAAAAGAGAAAAAAATATGGGAGGATTTTAAAAAAGAAATGTATCTCGATAGAAAATATAATTGGATTGCGAATGGCGATCAGGAAACGGCTGACAAACCTGCTGACCTTGGTTATTGGGTCGGCTATCAAATTTGCAAGGCTTACTACGAAGAAGCAAAAAATAAAAAGCAAGCCATTTATGATATGTTGCACATTCAGAATTATAAAAAATTTTTAGAGAAGAGCAGGCTGAATGAGAAAATCAAATAGCATGTATGATTTGGGATGTGCGAGGTCAGATGTCTAATAAAATTAAAAAAGCTGTAGTAAAAAATCTCGCAAAGACGCAAAGAGGAATTAAAATTTGAAATCAGGAACAAAAAATTAGCATCGAGAATTTTTTCAGTTGACTCAGAAAAATCAGTTTAAAATCGTGGTTCAGACATTTTCTCCGTGGCTCTCTGTGTCCCAAAAAAATGCTATATGAAAAAAGCCATCTCACTATTTCTTGTCTTGCTCATGAGCATTGTTCTTTCAGCTCATGAGTTCTGGTTGCAACCGGATAAATTTATATATAATACCGGTGATGAAATCAATATCAAATTGATGGTGGGTGAAAATTTTGAAGGTGAGAATTGGATTGGTGATTCTGCAAAAGTGCAACAGTTAATGATTTATCAGCACGATGTTCTGGATGACCTCTCAAAAAAAATTTCGGGAAAAGGAGATTCAATGCAATTCAATTGTTATGAAGAAGGCAATGCGATGGTTGCATTCAACTCGAAAAATTCATTTCTGGAATTAGATGCTGCAAAGTTCAATGATTATTTAAAAGAAGATGGGATGTTGAATGCAATCAATTATCGGAAGCAGCATAATGAAATGGATTCAGCAAGCAAAGAATATTATCAGCGCAGCGTAAAAACATTGATACAAATCGGAAGCAAAAGCGATAATGTTTTTTTAAAAGAAACAAACTTGCCGCTTGATATCATCCCTCTCTCAAATCCCTACCTAATAAAAAAAGAAAAGAAATTATATCTAAAAATATTTTTTAACAAAGTGCTTTTAGCAAATGCATTAATAAAAGTCTGGCACAATGAAAACAATAAAACTGAAGAACAGGATTTAATGACAAATGAAAAAGGAGAAATCAGTTTTGAGGTGAATCCAACAGGCAGATGGATGGTGAGTACAGTCAAAATGGAACATATTGACAACGATGAAAAAGCAAACTGGCAAAGCTATTGGGGAAGTTTGACTTGGGGATATTATTGAGAAGTTGAAGAATGTTCGATATTCCCTTACTAATTATTTTCTGTGGTTCTCTGTTTTTCTCTGTGGCTCTATGTGTCGAAAAGTTAAATAGTTATTCATTATTTTTAAGCATGAAAATTTCTATTACTTTTTTATTAATCACAATCTACTTTGTATCTATTTCAGTAACTGCACAAAAGCTTGATGAAAATACCGCTGCGAATTTAGCAAGGCTGCCGTTGCGCTGCATCACGAACGAATACCCAAACAAAGTAAACCACTCAGCCGAAGCCGATGCTGATGCAAGATTGTTGCCGCATGAATTGCATCCATCTTTTTATGGCTGTCTGGATTGGCATAGTAGCGTGCATGGTCATTGGCTATTGGTGCGTGTGCTAAAACAATTTCCAACGATCAGCAATCGCGATAGCATTATTGCAACGCTCAATAATAGTTTTCAGTCCGACAAAATTTTAGCTGAAGCTGATTATTTTACAAAATATAAAAACACCAACACATTTGAACGAACTTACGGTTGGGCATGGCTGTTAAAACTAGACCAAGAGCTGATTACATGGAATGATCCAAATGCAAAACAATGGCACGAAACATTGCAGCCGCTTATAAAAAAAGTCGTTTCAATTTGGAAAGCATTTTTACCAAAACAAACTTATCCGAACCGCACAGGTGTTCATCCCAACACCGCATTTGGATTGGTGTTTGCGCTTGACTGGTCAAGGGTTTCCGGCGATACTGCTTTTGAGCATCTTATTATTGCCAAAGCAAAAGAACATTATCTCGATAATACAAACACGCCCGCTTATCTGGAACCTGATGGCACAGATTTTTTATCTCCTAGTTTGGAGATTGCCGATTTGATGATGCGTGTACTGTCCAAAGAAAAATTTGTTTCATGGTTGAGTCATTTTTATTCAGCAAAAAGCATTCAGCGGATCACTACTATGCCAGTGGTAAACGATCGCACTGACATGATGATAGTTCATCTCGATGGTCTGAGCCTGAGTCGCGCATGGTGCATGAAAGGAATTGCAAGTGTATTACCATCTACTCATCCCTGGAAAAAATTGTTCGCGCAAAAAGCAGATGAGTTTTTGACAAATGCATTGCCACACGTAACGAGTGGCAATTATGGTGGCGATCATTGGCTCGCAAGTTTTGCGCTGTATGCGCTCGCAAATTAATATTCTCTCGCAACGGCGCAAAGATGCAAAAAAGCTGTAAGGCTTAGGGTTGAAGGAATAATTTCGAGTTTGTAGTTTTCGGTTTCGAGTTCAGAAATCGTACATCATACATCCTAAATCGTACATCTCTGCGGCTCTCTGTGCCCAATCGTCAATCACTCTAGATCCAAATCTTTTGATTTGATAGAACCAATTTTGTAATCAATCTTCTGCCCTCTTGAACTTTTCGGAGCTTTTAATATTTGTGAAGATCCGGATGGGATATTTTGAAAACTCAGTATCTCCTTCTTGTATATTTTTGAATTGGAAAGAACGTATTGCACTTCAACCGACACTTCATCGATTGCATAGCTTGAATGATTGTTCACTGTTATTTCAATGTCTGATAACCCACCAAATGCAGCAACATGATAATCATTTGCCGAAGCACTAATCAAATTGCGTATGCTACTTCTTGCAATTGCTTTTAAGTCAGGAGAAGTTGATATCATTTTCTTTGCAGGAACATCATTTTTTATATTAACAGAAGAATCAATTTTTTGAATCACCAACACAGTTGGACTTTTTACGGAATCCTTTAATTTTTTGGTTGCATGTTTTTCTAGAATATCTTTTTTTGCATTCATTTTTTCTTGCGAAACAATTTCTTCATCTGTCTTTTTTTGCAATGTATCTGCTGACTGTTTTAAAGAATCAATCGCTTGATTTTTTGAAGAATCAGTTAATACCGATTGCGGAACCAACGGCGGAAGAGTTGATGAGGCTGGAGTATTTGGGGTAATTGTTATTGGCACTTCTTCTTTAATGGATCGACCCATGATAATTGTTTTGCCAGCCATAACGCCAACGCTGATCAACAAAATAGTGCCGGCAGCAACCAGCATGTTCTTCTGAGTTTTTGGCAAAGAATAGTTGCTTGATTTTTTTTGCGCGACAGCTAATCTTTGCATCATTTCTCCACCATCAAAAACCGTTGTACTTATTTTTTCAGGAATTTTTTTCTTTGAGCGCAGACCTTCCAACATAGAAACATTGGTTAGATCGCTGAAGTAATAATTTTTTTCGTAGCAGGTTTTGATAGCCTGATAAATGGTTTCAGGATCTGCTGTTTTGGTAAGATACCCATTAGCGCCAGCTTCCATCAATGTGGAAACCATCGAATGACCTTCGTGCATTGAAAGTATGATCACTTTCATATCCGCATACAGTTTTCGAATGGAAGCCAACGCTGAAATTCCATCCATCACCGGCATTTGTATATCCAACAAAATCACATCTGGGCGATTATGTTTTAGAAGGTTCAGCAATTGCATGCCGTTCTCTGCTTCCCCAATAATTTTGATTTCATTTTTTTGAGCCAGCGCAGTTTTAACTCCTTCACGAAAAAGCCGGTGATCATCTGCAACGATAACTTTAATAATATTGGGGAGAGAAAAATTATATGAACCTGTTTCCTGATTTTTATTTTCATCATTTTGAACAGGAGAAAAATTTTCAGGTTCTCTCCTATTAAAAATATTTTTCCTTAATTCAATGTTTCTCTTGCTTATCTGTTCACTCTCTGTATCTTTTTCTATTGCGGGTTTTGATTTTTTTTCAATGGGAAGAGTAGAACGTTGTTCATTTCTATTTTCATAACGAAATGACTGATTGCCATTTCCCTGATGTTCTATATCAACTGATGAGTTTGACGAATGCCTATTGCTTATTGGTGAAGCGTGAACGAATGCCAGCAGATCCTCAATTTCGTCGGGAAAGCACCAGCTTGTACTTTTCCCTTCGATCCAGAGCAAATCAGATGACCTTATTCCAATTGATTTCAATTCTTCTAATGAATAAGGGCCCGATTGTTTATTATCGCGCAGTAGTAAATAGGCAATCATTCTTTAGTTTTAAAGCTGCGAACAACGTGCAATATTTTGCAAACATTTTCTTTTAGGGGTTCATTGAGGTATGCAGATTAAGCAGTTATGTCAAAGTTATTATTTCTGTAATAACAACAAAATATAAAGAGCCGTTTTACAGATTGTGGATAGAATGTTGATTGTGCTTGCATACTCAACTACCGCGATTTTTGTACTTGAGAAATCACACTCAAAAATCTTGAAGGTTTAAAATGCCGTAGGCATGGCATATCGGTAGAAAGAGCAACGCGCCGCAAACTAGTGCCGTAGGCACGGAACGATGATTAGATGAAAAAATAAAAATTCATTTTCAATAATCCACATAAACAGCATAAAAATGAAAACCCGAATTGCTGTATTCAATCGTGCCATCCGCCGCAGCGGATTGGATTAATAAAATTCAAAAATTTTCTACCGACATTTCATCGCCACGCGATTGAGAGTCTTAGGCATTAATTTATAACTGATTTTATAAATCAAAATATCTGTCGAAATTTTTTCTCCAAGACCTGTCAAGTTTTAAAACCTGACAGGTCTTACCGATTAATAGCACGATATTTTTTGTGATGAGAATTGCGGAGAAACCCACAGCTCAATAGAAATTCTTCAGATGAAAGGATTGCGACGCAACGATGATGCCATGAAAAACCATCGCTGGTATCCAAATACGAACTAAAAAATATTACCAACTTGCCATCACTAAGAACTGGAAACTGAAAACTTGAAACTGGAAACTGAGAATATCCTATTTTTGGGCAAATTATAATTTTCTGATATGAGCATTTTGGTGAATAAAAATTCGAAGGTGATTGTGCAGGGCTTTACCGGAACGGAAGGCACTTTTCACGCAACACAAATGATCGATTATGGAACGAACGTTGTTGGCGGCGTTACGCCCGGCAAAGGCGGCAGCCAGCACCTCGACAGGCCCGTTTTTAATACCGTTGCCGATGCTGTGAAAAAAACTGGTGCAAATGTGTCGATTATTTTTGTGCCACCGGCTTTTGCTGCAGATGCAATTATGGAATCTGCTGAAGCGGGCATTGAGCTGATTGTTTGCATCACGGAAGGCATTCCGGTGCAGGATATGGTGAAAGTAAAAAATTATATAACGGGCAAGCCTACCCGATTAATCGGACCGAACTGTCCCGGCGTTATCACTGCCGATGAATGCAAAGTGGGTATTATGCCCGGCTTCGTTTTCAAAAAAGGAAAGATTGGTATTGTGTCAAAATCGGGCACGCTCACTTATGAAGCAAGCGATCAGGTTGCAAAAGCTGGTCTTGGAATATCAACAGCAGTGGGCATTGGCGGCGATCCTATTATCGGCACCAACACAAAAGAAGCTGTTGAATTATTGATGAACGATCCGGAAACAGAAGGCATCGTGATGATTGGTGAAATTGGCGGAAGCATGGAAGCTGATGCTGCAAAATGGATCAAAGCAAATGGAACAAAACCAGTTGTTGGTTTCATTGCCGGACAAACTGCTCCACCGGGAAGGCGCATGGGACATGCGGGTGCGATCATCGGCGGTGCTGATGATACGGCTGCAGCAAAAATGAAAATCATGGAAGAGTGTGGCATTTATGTTGTGAAGAGTCCTGCTGATATTGGAGCCATGATGGCAAAAGTGATAAAGAAGTCGTAAGTGGTGAGAAGTGAGTTGTCAGTGGTGAGTGAGTGGTAAGTAGTGAATAGTGAATTAAAAAAACTCTGCGCCTCTGCGAGAAACAACGAGAAAAAATTTGCATAACTAATTGCGCTGAAAAAATCAGCGCAATTTTTTTTTGACTTTTCCACAAAATGTTGAAATGTTATCAAGCTGATAACAAAATGAATTTATACATTCGCTTTGTTTTTAAAAACAATCTGCTTTTATAATACCTCGCTGAAATACATCTTTAACCGTAATCATTAAAACTGAAGATTGCATTGAAACGCATGAACATTACTTTATAAAGTTCGGTGTTTTGAATGCAGGAAGATTTTATTTGCCTGTAAGTAATTCCGCAAAAAGATTTGAAAATAAACTCTGAAAATAGTATTTTATTAGAACCTTCTATTTGAATCATAATTTCTATGACTCTTCAGATAACTGATCTGACCACGCAAATCACTAATCTGGCGTTTTTCAAATCTTACTTTGTTCCAGTCCCTGCATTCTCTTGCACGATCAAGCTGATTTGTTTCAAAAGATAATTTTTGCTGAAGATTAAAGAGCTGCGATTTATAATCGAAATTTTCATGACGCTCATATCGCGAATCGTTTTTGTAACCATTATCACGATGATTATAATCCTGCGCCATTGTTGTTGCTGAGATAAATAAACCTGCAGCGATAAGAAGTGTAAATTTTGCTTTCATAATTTTTATTTTAATTGTTAGTAAAAATCAAACTCATTAATAAGAATGCTTGTGAGAAAGTTTGTTTAAGGGGGAAGAGTTATAATGACGTTAAAGAAGAATTTCTCGCAACTGCGCAAAGTCGCAACGAAAAATCCTCTGCGCCTCTCCGTCTCTGCGGTTACATTTTCGTTTTATGCAAAAAGACATATTGTTGCATCTTGTAGAATCAGATGCCGAAATACTTAACATTTTAAAAGATTATAAATCTGTCCGATGCTTGAACTTCGCGATAGTGTCCTAATTTGAATATTTATTATTTCCCCCTCTGAAATATGCTTGAACGGATAAGCAAAGAATTTTTATATCTTTGCTCTCATTATGACAAAGAAAACAAAATTACCCGCAGATACCAATAAGAAAGCAAAATCAGTAGTTGACCTTGCAACAAATAAAGAAGAAGCAACCATTGATGGCAAAAACGCTGCTGCTGTAGCATTAGGAAAGAAAGGCGGTCAAATTGGTGGCCCAGCAAGAGCTAAGTCATTATCAGCAAGAAGGAGAAGCCAGATAGCTAAGATTGCTGCTGCTGCACGTTGGGGCAAAGGCAATCCTTCCAAATAAAGATTAACGTTTTCGTTATTCGTCTTTTTTTAGTCTGAACAAAGCCGTCTGCCGTAGCTCATAAAAATCAATCCCCAAAGTGGCTATATGGCTTCCCGCTGGATAGGCAAACACAACAAGTGTCACGGTACATTTTTCACCTTCTGGGTCAACACCACTGTAAATGTAGTTCATGTTGCTGCTATCGTCTTTGTAGTTTTCTTTTTCGACTATAAGATCTATATCGGTGGGCTTATCGCCATAGGTCTGTATTTTCATTTTGGCAAAATTTATGACCACCACAATATTCCTCTCTTGCCAACCGCCCTCTTTATATGGCTGATCGTCCATTTTTATTTTCGTCTCAAAAGCCCTTAGCCTAAAAATTTCTTTACTGGTCTGCGATTTTAATGAAAGAACACACCCAAACACCAAGAAGGGTAAAACTATATATTTCATGTTGATTGATCATTTAATCTCTATATAGAAATTCTTAGGGCTCGCGAACGATATCTTGGAATCGTTCTTTCTTCGCCAATCTTCGGTACTCCCGCTCAATGTCCCCCAAAAAGTCCCCCTGTCCATTTCCGTTATGCGCGAAATATAAAAACCGTTGTCGATATATGTTTCCTTATCAAATCTATCAGAGGTAGATACCGTAAGGAAATTCCTGAACACTAAAATACTGTTGCCTTCATTATAATCCATGTACTTCAACTGTATGGATTTTTTTGGCTGATCAGTCCTTTTCGATTCTATGTATTGTGCATTGTTATCGAAATCAACTTTTGGGAACGTGGCAATAATAAATTGATCCTTTGAGATACTGGACTTGGGAGCAATGAAAACTATTTGTTGTGGTTTTACCGTGGTGGAATTGTTGTAGGATTTCCCATAAACAGTACCGTAATAAGTAGAGGTCACATGTCCTTTGGTAACGCCGTTGGTAGTGGTGATATCTATCCAGTAATCCAGCTTTTCGCTATTTTTTACATAAGAACTTTTCTTCCAGTCTATGTAAAGGGGAACGTTCAGTTTGTTGAACACCGTATAGGATAGCGTTCCATGCTCTGCCCAAAAATAATAGGTTATTTTCAAGGTATCGTTTTCAAAAGAAAAAGCATTGCCATCTGTTGCCATCTGGGAAGTTGTCTTTGTTTCATATACCTGCACATAATGGGTACAAGAAATTGAACACACGGCAATCACATAGAGAATGACATAATAACAAAGTTTCATGATTTTTTAGGATGAAGTGCCGCTAGCCCTCCTTGCAGCTTTTGTAAAAAAATAGCGTGGGACAATTAGCCACGCCTGAAAGAAAGGTACTGGTAGAACCTTGAACCCAGAACGAACCAACAGCCCACGCAGGAGCGTGAGCGTTATAGTTCTATTCCTGCGGTTCAAAAAAAATTACCAGTTTTTTCTTTGCAAAGAATAGCTAAACGCTAAGTATTTTTTATCGGCATAAAAGTAATAAAGCCAAAGGAAATATGCTAATTACATAAAAATGCTTTTGCGGTTAAGCAAAAGTGCTATTTTCATTGTACTATTTTAATTGCCTATGTCTAAATTCCCCCACACAAATGTTGCATATCAATTAGCGGTTGAATATTGCACTCTCCAACGCATAAAAGATTATCAGCAATCATATTTTGCTAAACAAAGCAACGTTTCCCCAAAAGTTGATACTGAACTACTGTATAAAAATGCGCGTAATTCATTTCACGCCATGGCTGATGAATTTAAAGAAATAATGAAGGGGGATAATTCATATTTAAAAAAAGAAATTGTTGAGAAGATAAAAATTTACATCTCTCATGAAAATATTGTTCATTTTAGAGTCCAGGCTACCATGCTTATTAAAGATTTCAATACTTCATTAGGTACTGAAGTAATATTAAGAAATGTATCATTAACCGATTATTTTAAAGACGGTTTTATTGTTACACACGATTTTATTTCAACCGCAGAATATCTGTTGAAAAAGTACATTGATCCATCATTAACATTCCCGATTTCTAGCCATAACGAATCAACTCCTAGACCAAAATCAATTACCGTAAAAAAAATAAATACGACACTTACAGTTGGGCAGCTTGCATATTTATTTCGGCTGTTATACGACAATGATTTTACCCATGTGGATTCCCTTAGTGACTTATCTAAATTTATTGCCCTACATTTCAAGAATAAAAGAACAGGTGACATTGATATAAACAATCTTAGAAATCTATTAAGCACTCCTCATAAGAGCGATGCGGATAAAATCGCCTCTTGGCTAAAAAACTTTATGATTAAAGCAAGCAATTTTGAAGTCAAATCACAAAAATAATTACTTGATAGTCTTTAAGTTAAAGTAAATTCATCCAGCATATTATCAAGTGTCCATCCAGCCTCCATCAAGTTTCAACACTTGTTATCAAGTTAAAGAATTGCCACTCTGTCAGAGATTTGTGGTATGAATATTTTTCGCCATTCCATCAACATTCGTGCAAGGTAAAAACAGAAAAGCCCCAAATGGGGCTT
Source organism: uncultured Bacteroidota bacterium (assembly GCA_903927975.1). GTDB lineage: Bacteria > Bacteroidota > Bacteroidia > Chitinophagales > Chitinophagaceae > Puia. The sequence continues at coordinate 19,375 of CAIYPC010000208.1, forward strand.
AAAATGTCGTTGGGTCATCCTCTGGTGAGGCGGATGGGAGGTTAGATTCTATCCGCTCGGTTCGATCCCGATATGATCCACCAATGCAGCAAATGTAAACAAAAAATATCATTTCAAATATGCTTGACCGATGAAGCAAAAATATTTATCAACATTTTTATTTATTTGCTTGACCGCTCAAGCATTTATTGTATATTTGATTTATGAACACATTGACAATAGAAAAACAAACGCAAATTGTATCGGCTTTAGTCGAGGGCAATTCGATCCGCAGTACAAGCCGCATGTGTGGAGTTAGCAAGGATACTGTTATATCATTGCTCGTAAAGATTGGTAGGGCTTGCTGGGAGTTCCATGATAGTACAGTAGTGAACATAAAATCTAATCGCGTGGAGTGCGATGAAATATGGTCTTATGTCTCTTGCAAGGAACGCCACAAAACAGATGAAAAAGAAAACGCTGGTGACTGGTGGACGTGGGTTGGTTTAGATTCAGATACGAAACTTGTTATAAGTTGGAACATTGGTAATAGAGATGCAGAATGCGCAAAAGTATTTATGAACGATCTTGCAGATAGAGTAAGCAATTACATTCAATTGACGAGCGATGGGCATCACGCCTATTTGGAAGCTGTTGGCGAAGCGTTCGGGGATAATATAGACTTCGCGCAGCTAGTCAAAATATACGGTACGCAAAAAGAAGGCTCTACAGGCGCGGAAAGAAAGTACAGCCCGATGAAATATACAGGTTCTAAGAAAACTATCATTAGCGGCAATCCTGATTACGATAAGATAAGTACATCTTATGTTGAAAGAAGCAACTTAACTATGCGTATGCACATGAGGCGTTTTACGAGGCTCACAAATGCATTCAGCAAGAAAGTAGAAAACCATTGTTATGCTATTGCGCTTCATTTTGTTTACTATAATTTTGTGCGTATTCATAAGACATTGAGAGTAACACCAGCAATGGAAGCTAAGTTGGTTAAGAAGCCAATGACAATTGAGGATATAGTTAATCTCGTTCCCGCTCCAATAGCTACAAAAAGGGGAAAATATAAACCAAGACATGAACCTGTAAACACTCATCAATGAGAGTAATATTTGATATTTGGATCAGGGATGAATTTGAAGGCAAATATAGCCCCGAACAAGAGGTTTTATTTGAGACTGTGTTCAATTATATATATGACAGGGTGCATCATATCATAGACGAGATTGATGCTGAAGAAGCATTAGGAGACAAGGAAGGGAATCCCAGAGCTATTATTGTTTACCTGCTAAAGAAGCCATACGCAATACAGCCAGCGAGATACAGCGATAAACTCCATAATAGGATAATAGGCTGCTTTAATGAGAATGATGCAAGACTTTTGTGGGAATCCGTTGCAGATGCCCTATTAAGTTTTATGAACTAAGCTTTGCAAATGTTTTCTTCTTATCAAGATTGATATACTTCAAAAATTTATTCAAGATTTTCTTAGGGGGCATTCTTAAAGAGCGCATCTTTTTTTTAGGAGATGAAACTTTAGTAGGCATAATTATATTATTTTTGTTATGCCTCTTACAGAGAGAGAATTATTTTTTATAGGCTGCGTCAACAGCCTATTTTCATTTACAAAACTAAGCAATTTCAAATTAGGACACTACCAACTTCGCGCCTCTGCGCCTTTGCGTGAAATTTGAATTAACTTTAAAAAAACCTTTTCATGTACCATAAACATATTGCAGCAATTATACTTCTCAGTTTTTCTTTTATCATCCTAAATGCGCAGAATACCTCGCTCAATTACGATGCTAAATGGAAAAAGATTGATTCGTTGATCACAAAAAAAGGATTGACACAATCTGCTTTGCAAGAAGTGAACAACGTGTATGCTTATGCGAAGAAAGAAAAGAATGATGCGCAGCTCATCAAAGCATTATTATATAGAGTGAACCTGCAACAGGCAAACAGGGAAGATGCGGAGAAGAATAACATTACTGAACAGGAAAAAGAAAC
>CAIYPC010000209.1 GCA_903927975.1 uncultured Bacteroidota bacterium
CACCATAAAAAAACGAAGGCACAGCTTTCGCTGCACCTCGCATGTAGGGCTTAGCGGGATTAAAAAGGCTTTAATTAAAAAAAAGAAAACCTCATCTGGTTTAGGTTATATCAAATCTAAGTTCTTCAAACTTTGTCGCCTATACCTCATTTGTAGTATTTTTTTATACTGTGCTTATCGGTTCAATTCAGTAATTTGTTATTCGCAAAGCAGTAGAACTTTTTGAAAATAACGAATGAATAAAATATGAGGTGGCCAAAATTAATAACCCTTATTTTTTTTCTGACTTCATGTCTGGTTTCAAACAGCCAGAGTGGAAGCGTTACTGCTTTCAAAAGATGTGCTTGGAAAACCATCAATTTTGAACAAGGGCTTGTGAACAATACCATCACCAGTGTAATAACGGATGTAACTGGTCTCACCTGGATTTCTACTTTAGCGGGTCTTCAACGTTTCAATGGCATTACGTTAGAAAAAATCACTCCAATAATTGATGGTGACACAATCCATATTAATTATCCCGTATTTTTTTTAGGCGGAAAAAAAGGCTCTCTGCTGATTGGTTACAAGAAAGGCATTTTGGAGTATAATGCCATCACAAATTCTTTCAGCAAAAAAATGGTGGTGGATCCTTTTGCAAACCTTCGCTTTTCCATATACCCCATTAAAGAAACGGCGGAAGGTATTTGGTGCATTCAGGAGCATAAAGGGATTGTTATTTATAATGAGAAGGGCGCAGGTCCAAATTTATTTTCATCAACTGCAATTGCCAGTATCGACAGCATGCTTAATTCAAATGATATTTTATATCGCAACCTTCTTGCCTGCAATGATGATTATGTTTTTATACTTTCTTCTGGCAATAGAATTTTGCAAATTAATTTTCGTACGCATAAGTTCAGCTACCTAATGGATGCCGGGAATTATCTATTTGCAATAGCATGCACCAAAACCAAATTGTTTTTGGCAACAAACGAAACCCTGTCATGCTATAATATTAAGGATACTTCTTTTGCTGGAAATTTTTCATATAAAAAAATTTCAAATGATAATGTTGGATTCAGCAACATCCAAGTGACAGATGGTGATCAACTGTTAGTAAGTGCAGGAAAACATCTATATCAGTTTGATTTAGGCTGTAATTTTTTGAAAGAATATACAACGCTGAACCGCGGAACATTTCTTGTGACAGGAAACATTTTAAAAGCCTATGAAGATGCATTTAAAAGAATCTGGCTAATAACAAATGATGATATGAAGCGCATAGAAGATGCGGAAATCCCGTTTGGATATTTTCTTTATCCAAAAGAAAAAAACAATTTCGTTCGGGCGCTTTATTATGATGAACAAACGAATGTGTTGCTGGCAGGTTGTTATAATGGTGGCCTTCAATTGTATGATACTTCGGGAAATCAACTTTGGGACAAATCATTGATCACCGATGACGTGAAAGATATACTCTCCATTGAAAAATTGGCAACGAACAGCTACCTCATTGTTACACTGGGAAAAGGTTGGTATACATTAGACCTGCTTTCAAAAAAATTAGAAAAAATTAATCTGAATCTTGATAAAGAACATCAGCAACAAATTCTAGGAAACAACTTCAGCGATGGGGTTCAGCGTGTCAATGACAGTACTATTTTAATTTCAACCAATTTCAATGTGTTCAGGTGCATAATAAAAAATGGAAATATTCAATCGGTTGCACCAATCTTGCCGGTCAATGCTCCTTTCTACTATCCATTAAATTGTTTTTTATATACATCAGATAAAACACTTTGGCTGGGCAGCGTGCGAGGTTTGTTCTATAGGGTCCGTGAAAATGGAGAAGTGAAAATAATCGGCATCCCGGAAAATTATGTAGTGCGTTGCCTCATGGAGGATGTTTATCACAACATTTGGGCTGGCACCGAAAAAGGACTTTTTATTTTCAGGCCAAGGGGAAAATTAGTGAGACAAATAACAACTGAAAATGGTTTGCGAAATGATTTTATATATGCATTGCTGGCGGTTGATAGCAACTCCGCATTTGCAAGCACCAATTTAGGGCTTGCATACATTTCAAAAGATGGAGAAGTAAAAAACTATACGAAGGAACTGGGCTTGCAGGAAAACGAATTCAATACACAATCCGCTGCACGCTCATCAACCGGAAGATTTTTTTTTGGTGGCGTGAATGGCATCACTACATTTTATCCGAAAGCTTTATCTAAAACAAGCGACACTGCAATTATTCATATAGCTCGATTGGTTGTGAATGATTCTCTGTTCAATTCATCTGCGGGAATTTGGGTAGGTGATACTATCGATTTGCATTATTATCAAAATCATTTACAGTTTGCTGTAACCGCTATCGGTTTGTTAAACCCGGAAGAGTACGTACATCATTATCGATTAAAAAATTTTGAAGAAGTATGGCAAACTGCACACGGCCCAACCACTTTACGATATACGCTTGAGCCTGGCAAATATTTGCTACAGATAAATTGTAGCCCGCTACTTTCTCCCAACAGTATTTTCAACAAAGAGATCCTTATTATTATCAACCCTCCCTGGTGGCAAAAGTGGTGGTTCAAGATTATTGTATTTGTAATTTCTGTTAGTGTTGTCACTATGGTTGTACTCCGATATAATCAACGAACATATCATGAAAAAATAAGAGCCCTTCAATTGCAAAATGAAATTCAAAATGAACGTGAGCGCATTTCAAAAGAGCTTCACGACAATATTGGCACACAATTGAGTTATATAAGCAGCAATGTAGATTGGGTACTTGAGTCGCCAATACCATTAAGCAGGGATGAAGAAACAAAGCGTTTATCAGCCGTGAACAAGACTGCTAAAGAAATGATTTCTGATTTGCGAGAGACCATCTGGGCAATTAAAAAAGAATCCATTCAACTTGAAGAGCTTGCTGATAAACTAAAACTATTTATTCAATCCCAGCGAATATTAAAGCCCGCTCTCGAAATAAATATTTTTGAACATATTGAAAACAACATTCGCTTTTCTCCCACTGAAGCGCTTAATATTTTTCGCATTTGTCAGGAAGCGATTGTGAATGGCATCATGCATTCTTGTGCAACAAAATTGAACGTAGATATTATTTCAAGTGCAAATCAAAGTTTTTCATTTTTGATACAGGACAATGGAAAAGGCTTTCCACAGAACAAACAATACGATGGGCATTATGGATTAGAAAATATGCGGGCTAGGGCTTATGAGTTAGGTGCGGTTATTGATATTGTTTCCGCCGAAGGAAATGGTACTTCTATCAGGCTTTATAAATAGATCATTGAATTAAATTATACAAATGAGTTATTGTTTTGTTGGCATATAAAATTCAAGTTTGCTTTAACTGATGAAGATCCCAATTGCCATAGTAGATGACAAATCCCAAAACCGCATTTCGCTGGCTGAACGAATCAATTATTCTGATGATATTCAAGTTGTGCTCACTGCAAATGACGGCAATGATTTTCTTGAGCAGATGAAAAGCCTTCATGCTTCAAAACGTCCTTCAGTTGTTTTGATGGATATAGAAATGCCCGTAATGAATGGCATTGAGGCAGTTCGTTTGGGCAAACAGCTTTATCCAGAAATAAATTTTTTGATGCTCACCGTTTTTGATGATGATGATAAAATTTTTGAAGCCATCAAAGCAGGTGCAATTGGTTATTTGCTGAAGGATGAAAAACTTGCATTGATCATAGATTGTATTCAACAACTGCTTGAAGTTGGCGGTGCGCCAATGAGCCCGAGGATTGCCCGAAAAGCTTTTAGCCTTCTAGTGAAAGCCTCAATGCCAGAAAAAGAAAGCGGTGTAATTGAAAAAAATGATTATGATCTTTCTGCTCGTGAAGTTGAAGTGCTGAAGCTAACAGTTGATGGATACGATTATAAAGGAGTGGCAGAGAAATTATTCCTGAGCAGTCATACGGTGAGAAAGCATATCGCCAATATTTATCACAAATTGCATGTAACATCAAAAGCTCAGGCAATTAAAATCGCCACAAAAAATAAGCTTATCTAATAAATCACTTAAATTAACAGGGATGATGTATGTGGGCTGTACTGGGCTCGAACCAGTGACCTCTACTCTGTCAAAGTAGCGCTCTGAACCAACTGAGCTAACAGCCCGAATGAAGATCTCGGATATCGGATTTGTGATTGCGGATTGGTTCTAAATTGCAAATGCGAAGTAATTTTAAAAATTTCATAATCGCAAATCATAATTACTAAATCCTTTAATAGTGGCTCTCACGGCTGAGGAAATCCGAAATCACAAATCCACAATCCGAAATCTCTAACTCCTTCTCCTCTCTAATTCTTTTTTTATCAGCCCCAACTCTCTTCCGGTTTGTCCCGATATGGAACTGTTTTCTTGTGCACGGCGCATGAGGTAAGGAACTACATCTTTTATCGGTCCAAACGGCAAATACTTGCTCACGCTGCATCCTGCTTTGGCGAGATTGAAAGTGATGTTATCGCTCATGCCATATAATTGCGAGAAATGTATGTGAGGATGATTCAATGAAAATCCATTTTTCTCTAACAATTGTGTTACATATAAATTGCTGTATTCATTATGCGATGCAACGATTAACCCAATCTTATTAATGTGTGCAATCGAAAACTCCAGCGCGGCATTATAGTCTTTATCAGTCGATTCTTTGTCAGGTTGTATCGGTGATGCATAACCGAATTCCGTTGCGCGTTTTCTTTCCTTCTCCATATATGCACCACGAACGAGTTTAGCGCCCAATATAAAATTGCGAAGCTCTGCCGCCTCTAATGAATCTTTCAAAAATTGCAAACGATCATGGCGATAAAGCTGAATGGTATTATACACGATTACTTTTTCTTTGTTGAATTGTTCCATCATCAGTATCGTGATCACATCCACTGGATCTTGTATCCATGTTTCTTCCGCATCTACCAATACACCTACATTTTTTTCTGCTGCTACTTTGCAAATACGCAACATGCGATCCTGCACTCGTTGCCACTCTGCTTTCTCATTTTCTGTTAATGATTCAATGGCTTTTGCATAGCGTTTCATAAGAGAGCCAGCATTCTGCTCCACTGAGTGATCCAATTTAGCAAGCAGATCAAACCGTGCAAATCCCGTCACTTTAATGCTCATGAAAGGAATATTAGATTGTGTGGCTGCATAATTGATCACCCGTATAAATTCATCGCATGCATGATCAAAACCTTGCTCGCCATCTTCGCCGCCTTCCACGCCATAATCCAAAATAACTTCTACATTATATTCGCCCAATTTTTTTGCGACAGCCGCAGTTTCTTCCAAAGTTTCGCCCCCAACAAACTGCGAGAAAATGGTATTTCTAATAATGCCCTTCACTGGCAATCCGCTACGGATAGCCCATGGCGTTAGTCTCGTGCCAAGTTTCACCAGCCATGCATGTCCCATCGACGAAAAAAGAAAATTCGCTTTTTTCAGTTCCTGATTGCTTTTGTATTCAAAAGCATTCTCCGTGTTTTCAAAAGAAATAATTCCCATGAGATATTATATTCATACAAAAATCAAGTGGACAAATGTAAGGAGGAAATTCTTATTCGGTTTCCAGTTTGCGGTTTTCAGTTGCCAATTCTTAAGTTCGGAGATTATAACAATAATCGACCGGTTTATGTGCAATGATTTGCACACGTTTCCTTAAAGGAGAGAGCTATAAGACCGAAGGACTCAAATATGAATAGCCCTGGGTGCAACCCAGGGATTGAAATAATTAGATTCTTCACAACCCTGCAAGGGTTGAATATTCAACCCTTGCAGGGTTGCTGTCAATTTCGTTTTGATCCGTAGGTTTCACCTGCGGTTATCCATATTCAGCCTTGCGGCTGTTCGTATTCCATCAGTAATAAATATGCAATTGCATATCATTGCACATTTTTATGAGGCGTGAAATGTAGCAGGATTTTGCTCCGCTCAATTATTAGTTCTCCAATTCGGAGTTTAATTACTAATTATTAATTCTCCATTATGATAATTCCTTACATTCGGTTTCAATCTTTTTTATGCCAAAACTAAAACTGCTTTCAACTGCTTTCGTTCTTTTTATTTTTTCATGCAAAACAAACCGACATTTTGATACCATCATCCGCAATGGCGTTATTTATGATGGTACTGGTGCAAAATCTTTTTCAGGCGATGTTGCTATTAATTCCGACACGATTGCTTTTATCGGTGATCTTTCAGATGCAAAAGCAACCAATGAAATAGACGCTAAGGGAATGGCTGTAAGTCCAGGTTTTATTGATATGCAAAGCCAGTCGATGGAAACACTGATTCAAGATGGTCGATCATTGAGCGCCATCAAACAAGGTGTGACATTAGAAGTCTTTGGCGAAGGCGAGTCATTCGGACCATTGAGCGATACACTAAAAAAAATGGGCGACGATAATCAGGGCGATATTAAATATAAAATTGAATGGACTTCATTAAAAGATTATCTCGAGTATTTACAGAAGAAGGGTGTATCAACAAATGTTGCTTCTTTTCTTGGTGCAGCTACCATTCGCGAAAATTTATTATTGTTTGCAAACCGTGCGCCTGATTCATCGGAACTCGCAAAAATGAAATTATTGGTGAAGCAGGGAATGGAAGATGGCGCGTTAGGCATTGGCTCTGCATTAATTTATGCGCCTGGCACGTATGCAAAAACGCCTGAGCTGATTGAATTGTGCAAGGTCGCTTCATCTTATGGTGGCGCATACATTTCTCATATACGTAGCGAAGGAAATCAATTGCTGCAAGGCGCGGATGAACTGATAAAAATTTCTAAAGAAGCAAATATCCCTGCGATATTTTATCATCTCAAAGCGGCAGGAAAACCGAATTGGTACAAGATGGATTCTGTCATAAAAAAAATTGACAGTGCAAGAAAAGCAGGTCTTGATATTTCAGCATGTATGTACACTTACACTGCGGGCGCAACTGGATTTGATGCATCAATGCCAACTTATGTGCAAGAAGGTGGTTTGGATAAATGGATTGAAAGATTGAAAGATCCTGCTATCAGAAAAAAGATTTTGAAAGAGATGGATATGCAATCAAACGATTGGGAAAATTTATATCTCGGTGCTGGTCCTGATAATATTATATGCACCGGATTTAAACAAGATTCGCTGAAACACTATAGTGGCATGCGTTTGAGCGCTGTTGCAAAAATGCGTGGCAAATCTCCAGAAGAAACGGTTCTTGATTTGATCATTCAAGATCATTCGCGCATTGAAGTGATTTATTTTTTAATGAGCGAAGACAATGTGAAAAAACAATTGCAACTTCCTTATATGTCATTAGGATCGGATGCAGCAAGCATGGCACCTGAAGGCGTGTTCTTGAAAAGCAGTACGCATCCGCGTGCTTATGGAAATTTCGCGAGTTTTTTAGGTCATTATGTGCGCGATGAAAAATTAGTTTCGATGGAAGATGCGATTAGAAAAATGAGCGGTCTTGCAGCGAGTCAATTGCATATTAAAAAGAGAGGAACATTGCAAGTTGGCAATTATGCTGATGTGATTGTATTTGATCCCGCAAAAGTAAATAGCCTCGCCACTTATGAAAAACCTCATCAATTGGCAACGGGCATGATTGATGTTTTTGTGAATGGAACTCAAGTATTGAAAGATGGCGAACATAATGGTGCAAAGCCGGGTAGGGCAGTGTTTGGACCGGGGAAGAAGTAGTTCGGAGTTTAGAGTTCCGAGTTGATAGTTCATAGTTGATAGTTCATAGTCAGGAACCGGATATGCTATTATCCATGAACTATCAACCATGAACTGAGCGTGTTTTCTCAATAAAAAAATCTTGAATGAAAATCACCCACACCGAAATATATAAATTCAGCATCCCGATGCACCCATTCACCATTGCAACAGGGACGATGCATTATGCGCAGAATATTTTTATAAGAGTTCATACTGATGCTGCTTATTATGGAGTGGGGGAGTGCTCTGCTTTTCCGATGATTGTTGGTGAAACACAAGCAACTTGTTTTGAAATGGCAAAAGATTTTGCTGTATTATGGAAAGGAAAAGATGCATTGGATATTGAATCAAGAATAAATGAGCTGCACAGTTTCACTGCTTTTAATGCAACTATCAAAAGTGCTTTTGATATGGCATTGTTTGACATTGCCGCGAAAAATGCGAATCAGCCTTTGTATAAATTTTTAGGAGGAAACAAAAAAGAAATCGAAACAGATCTAACGATTGGTATTGATACGCCAGAGGCAATGGCAGAACAAGCAAAAGAATTTAAGAGCGATGGCGTGACCATGATAAAAGTGAAATTGGGAAAAAATGGCAATGAAGATATAGAAAGAATAAAGCAGATCAGAAACGCCATCGACGATAAAATTATTTTGCGCATTGATGCAAACCAGGGTTGGGATTATGAAACTGCGAAGACTGTTTTGAATGCGATCTCAAAATATGATATACAATTTTGCGAGCAGCCGATGCGCAGTTGGAATGACGATAAATTGCCTGAGCTCAAAAAACTTTCGCCGATAAAAATTATGGCTGATGAAAGTGTGTTCAATCATCATGATGCAAGAAGGTTGATTAAAGCAGATGCCTGTGATTATGTGAACATAAAATTTTCAAAATCAGGCGGTATATTAGAAGCAAAAAAAATAAATGCTGTTTGTGAAGAAAATGATATTCCATGCATGATGGGGGGCATGTTAGAGAGCCGCATTGCGTTGACTGCATTCGCGCATTTTGCAACGGCGCATGATAATATCATTTTTTATGACATGGATACTTGCCTGCTTGGTCACAAACTCGATCCTGTTACCGGCGGCGTAAAATACAAAGGTTATTTTCTTGAAATGCCCGATGCTGACGGCATTGGCGCTGATGCTGATGAAGAATTTTTGAAGACACTGGAAGGGTTGAAGGTTTAAGGTTCTTAGGGTTATCTCTCTAATAAATTGAAACAACTGATTCTTCAGGATGAACTCCCGAAAAAACCTTGAAGGTTTAATTTGGCTTTCGACAGTAATTCGGGATCCACGAAAAACCTTCAAGGTTTATCAATCTCTCCGAATGAATACGTTAACCGCACATTTTGATAAATTGAAACACCACCACCACAAAGATGGTTAAAGCCATGCCGTGTTAGATTCGGTTGTGGGTTTCCGTTAATTTCATTGACAACAAATTTAGCTCCCCATAGAGACGCGATGCATCGCGTCTCTACCGTTTTAAAATTGGTGTGATTGCAAAATGTTGGCAGTTTATTCATGATAATAAAATCATTTTAATCAGAATAATCAGCAGTTATCTTTGCACAAATTTTTGATAATGACTTTAAAGGCCAAGACCCCGAAAGATTCGCATATTATAATGACTGAACTTGTGCTGCCGAATGATACAAATGTTCATGGAAATCTTATGGGCGGTAGATTGATGTATTGGATGGACATCGCTGCGGCGCTTGCTGCTGGCAAGCATTGCAATGCACCTGTGGTTACAGCTTCTGTTGATAATATTTCTTTTGAAAATCCCATCAGGCTTGGCAATGTGGTCCATATTGAAGCTGAGGTTAGCCGCGCTTTCAACACATCTATGGAAGTTTATATAAAAGTTTGGGGCGAAGATCATTTACAGCAATACAAATACAAAAGCAATGAAGCCTATTATACTTTCGTTGCGCTTGATCCAAACAGAAATCCACGGCCAGTGCCACAATTGGTCGCTGAAACTGAGGAAGAAAAAAAGATTTTTGATGGTGCGTTGCGAAGAAGACAACTTCGTTTAATACTCGGTGGAAAAATGAAACCTGAAGATGCGGAAGAGCTGAAAGCGTTGTTCTTAAAAAATTAAGCTTCTGCTTCCTGCCAGTGATGTGTTCCATTCATCATGTGATCTTTTGTTTGCTCGATAGCTTCCATCAACTGAGCCAAAATCACTTCAGAAGATTGTTCGAAGTCAATTTGCAATGGTGCTTTGAAAGTTACGGATAATTGCGTGCCCGTTTTTTTGAGGGTGATGCCCTTCTTATCAAATGCACGCCAGAAGCCATCTATAACCACAGGCACCACAATCGGTTTTGTTTGTTTTATTATTAGTGCAGTTCCTTTTCGTCCGGGTGCAAATGGTTTTGTTGTGCCTTGGGGGAAAGTAATAATCCAACTGTTTTTTAATGCTCCAATAATTTTTCTGGTATCGGAAGGGTCAAGACCACGACGAACTTCCTTGCTATCGCTGCTCCAGGTACGCCTCACCGTTAGTGCGCCCGCAAGCGCAAAAAGTTTTGCCATCAAATTTGCTTTCATCGTTTCTGCTGCTGAAACAAAATACACATTGCTAAATGGGTTCAATAAATAATAAGGAATGCCAAGCTTGTTCTGCTTGCCCCATTTTACCGCGCAGAAAATATGGAGGAAAGTAATCACATCAGCAAAATAAGTTTGGTGATTGCTCACGAACAGCACATTATTGCGCGGAAGATTTTTGATATGCTCAGTACCTGAAATTTTTAATTTATTAAACCATACCAACCCAGGATAGGTGATGGAACCAACAAGCACATACACAAGCTTGCGCACAAGTTTTATATTTTTTAAACGCTCGGTGATGGAGCTCATAGCTGTGGCATTCAATCGGACTAATTTACGCAGAATTGTTAAATAGAAATCATTTGGAACAGAAGAAACTTTATTTAAGATAACGCTTGATCTCTTTTTCTACATCGCGTTTTTTGATGGTCTCGCGTTTGTCGAAATGTTTTTTGCCTTTGCCAAGACCGATTTCCATTTTTGCAAATCCATTTTCATTAAAAAAAATGCGCAACGGGATAATGGAATATCCTTTTTCTTTCATTTTATTTTCAAGCTTGCGCAATTCTTTTTTATTGAGCAAAAGCTTGCGATCATGAACAGCCAGATGATTATTAGTGGTGCCGAAACGATATTCAGAAATGTGCATGTTCCTCACCCATAATTCGCCCTTTGCGAAAAAACAAAAACTGTCAACAAAGTTCACTTTGCCATCGCGGATTGATTTCACTTCGGTTCCAGCCAAAACCATCCCTGCATCGTATTTGTCTTCGATGAAATAATCGTGATATGCAGAACGGTTTTTGATCTCACTCATAAAAATAATTTTCACGAATAGCACGGATTCCCACAGATAACGATTAATAAAATTTGTGCAAAATTTGATAACTCACTGAGAAGGAAAATTAACCCTTGAACAAAGTTAGAACAGTTGCAATCTTTTCTTTCAATTCTTTTCTGTTCACGATGAAATCAAGAAAGCCATGTTCCAATAAAAA
>CAIYPC010000210.1 GCA_903927975.1 uncultured Bacteroidota bacterium
CGAATGCTGCGTCCACTGTGGATTGCCAATAATATTTGTGAATTACCATCGGTTAATTTTGCTTCTAATAATTGGTCGCCTTCGTTTACTGTAATGGCAATAATTCCATTTTGACGTGGACGACTAAATTCTTCTAAACAAGTTTTTTTGATGATGCCTTGTTTGGTGCAAAGCACTACATAATGCGAACTAATAAAATCGGCATCTTCTAAACTGCGCACCGAAATAAATGCACGGATTTTATCGCCGGCTTCTAATTGCAACATATTCTGAATCGCCCTACCCTTGCTGGTTCTAACACCTTCGGGCAATTCGTAAACTTTTAACCAATGGCATTTTCCCTTTTCGGTAAAAAATAAAATGGTGTGATGGGTGCTGGCTACAAACAAGTGTTCGATAAAATCTTCATCTCGTGTGCTGCCGCCCATGGAGCCTCTGCCGCCTCTGCCTTGCACTCGGTATTCGGTAGCCACTGTGCGTTTGATGTATCCTAAATGCGAAATGGAAACCACTACATCTTCTTCTTTGATGATGTCTTCCATGCTCATTTCGGTAGCTAAATAAACAATGTCGCTTTTGCGCTTGTCGCCAAATCGTTTTTGAATATCCAACATTTCGTCTTTAATAATTTGCATTCTTAAAGGTTCGCTGGCTAATATTTCACGTAAATAATTGATGGTTTTCATCAGCTCATCATACTCGGCTTTTATTTTATCGCGTTCTAATCCTGTTAAACTTCTCAAGCGCATTTCGATGATGGCTCGAGCTTGAATTTCGCTCAACGAAAATTTTGTCATCAAGCCTTCTTTGGCTTCATCAGGCGTTTTGGAAGCACGGATTAAAGCAATTACTTCATCCATGTGGTCTAAAGCAATCAACAATCCTTCTAAAATATGCGCTCGTTTTTCGGCTTCGTTTAATTCAAATTTTGTTCGGCGCACCACCACTTCATGTCGAAAATCAACATAATGATGAATCAAATCTCGAAGATTCAATTGAATCGGTCTGCCATTAACCAAAGCCACATTGTTTACACCATAGCTGGTTTGCAATTCGGTAAATTGAAACAACTGGTTTACCACCACTTGTGCCACGGCATCGTTTTTCAATTCATATACGATACGCATGCCATCTCTATCGCTTTCATCGCGGCAATCGCGAAGTCCTTCAATCTTTTTTTCCTGCATCAAGTAATGCGTTTTTTCAATCAGCGTTGATTTATTTACTTGATAAGGAATTTCGGACACTACAATTTTTTCTTTGCCTTTATTATCGGTTTCTATTTCATATTTTGCTCTCAACACTACCCTACCCCTGCCTGTGAGCAAGCCTTGGCGCACGCCTTCCATGCCATAAATAGTGCCGCCTGTTGGAAAATCGGGTGCTTTTACAAACTCGATTAATTCTTCTACTGTGATTTCTTTGTTATCAATATAAGCGCAGATTCCATCAATGACTTCGGTTAAATTATGTGGCATCATGTTCGTTGCCATGCCCACTGCAATGCCGCTTGCGCCATTTACTAAAAGGTTCGGAATCCGCGATGGCATTACCGTTGGCTCTTCCAGCGTATCATCAAAGTTTAAAGAAAAATCAACCGTGTCTTTTTCCAAATCCATCATGATTTCTTCAGCCAATTTGGTTAATCGCACTTCGGTATAACGCATGGCTGCTGGTGGGTCGCCATCTACCGAGCCAAAGTTTCCTTGTCCATCAACCAATGTGTAGCGCAGACTCCAATATTGCGCCATGCGCACCATAGTATCATAAACGCTGGCATCGCCGTGTGGATGATATTTACCCAACACTTCGCCCACAATACGAGCCGATTTTTTATACGGCTTGTTGTGTTGCATTCCTAATTCATTCATACCAAACAACACCCTGCGATGCACTGGCTTTAAGCCATCGCGAACATCGGGCAAGGCTCGACCAACGATTACGGACATCGAATAATCAATGTATGCCGTTTTCATTTGGTCTTCAATCAAAATTTGAACAATCTTTTCTTTTTCGTTTTCCATGCTTGATAAACTATTAGTATTGATACATTAGATTTGAGATAAAAAAGTAAGTACATTTCATTTTAGGAACACTACTTTTTTCGGACGGCGAAGATAGTATTTGAAATGCGTTTATACTAATAAAATGAAAAGGAAATGGAAGGTTTTTTTGCGGCAAAAGCACAAACAAAAACAGCGAAGCCATTTACTGCTTCGCTGTTTTTGTTATTAGAATGGACTATAATGTAACGGCATCGCTCCAATCATTAGCACCATCTTTGATAACCGATTGCACCCGAAACGCCAATTTATCGCTCATGGTTAAACCTGCAATGGTACTTTTTTTATGATTGCCATGGGTCGGAAATTATAAGTTTTGAGTTATGAATTGTTACTTTTTAGTTGGTAGCACAAGTCGGCTATGCTCTTTTCCTACACTTCAGACTTGCGCCAGCAGGGGAAAACCATCAGCATTTTGTGGGACTCCCCAATAATAAGAGGGCGAACAGGCATTGAAATAGTTCCTACTGTTATTACTATATCCTACCTCAAACCAATACCTTGCTAAAGTAATTAGTGGGCTTGGATTAGGGCAAGCAACAATATCTTCGAAAGAATGATTAGGAACAAAATTAGTTTGTGCATTGCAAAAAGAAAATGCAAAAAAGAAAGTGATTAAAAGTGTGAAAATGTTTTTCATTCTTCTTGTGATTGAATTGTTATAAAAAAACTGCTGAAGCGTATAGCTGCATAAATCGTTTCATTTGTAAAA
>CAIYPC010000211.1 GCA_903927975.1 uncultured Bacteroidota bacterium
TATTTTTACGCAATAAAAAAAACATCCCAACAAAGCTTGCACAATCAATTTTTGTATAATATTTTAGATGTCGCATCGTTTAATAAGCGACCCTATAGAAAACCCTTTAAAAGCATGAAGCATACATTTAATCCAGTATTGCCCTTTAGCCTTATCTTATCATCCCTCTTATTAATTACGCCGATGATACAGGCGGGAACAATCAAACACAAAAAGCCGGTAATTCACAAAGCATCAATAAGCACGACAAATGTTGCAAAACATTTTTCAAAAGCATTTATTGAAGAAGCTGATTCTCTTTATAATGAGATTGATTTGAAAAGTGTTGGTCTTTCTCAACAAGCATTTGAATACGCACTGAAAGGCTATACCTATTTAGTGGAACATCATCTTCTCAATAATGTTGATGTAATCTCGATTTGTGATTTCAGTCAATCATCAAGAAACAAAAGATTGTATATAGTTGACCTTGAGCAGAAAAAAGTTTTGATAAATACCTATGTGGCTCATGGAAGAAAATCGGGCTCTGAATATGCCAATGCATTTTCAAACAGCATGAAATCGCATAAAAGCAGCCTAGGGTTTTATGTAACCGACAAAACATATTATGGCGACCATGGGCTCGCATTAAGAATACATGGGCTTGAAAGAGGCATCAATGATAAAGCATGCGCAAGAAATATTGTGGTACATGGCTCCGAATATGTAGGGTCTGATTTTATCAAGATGAACAAATTTAATGGAAGAAGCTTTGGCTGCCCTGCAGTTCCGTCATCAGATGTTGATAGTGTTATTGGCGCAATTAAAGAGGGCAGTTGCTTATTTATCTATCACCCAACAAAAAAATACATAGGCCGATCGAAGATACTTAACAGTTAGCGTGGACGTAAACTTCAGATGGTTTGAAGGTGAAAAAGCTCAATTTAGGTTCGTACCCTATGATTGGGCTTTTCTTTTTATACCCCAACCCCTAAAGGGGCTTTTGAGCAGCGATTATAAAATAGCACAGGCTTTATAATGCAATTAATTTTTCAATAGCAAAGAAGCAATAAAGAAATTTAGAAATTACTCAGCGAGTTCGAAAGCCCCTTTAGGGGTTGGGGTATCATTGGGGCTTAAAATTGCCAAGCTATAAATTGCGCAAGCGCGCCAATAAATAACCCGAAATAGATTTCAAAAAAAGTGTGAGCAGAAAGAATTAGGCGCGAAGTGCAAACAATTCCTGTGATCAATAATGCGAGAGAAAGATATAAGCCCGATGAAAATCCATCAGCAAAAGAGAATAAAATAAAAAACATCGCAAGACCCCCAACTGCCAACGCATGCATGCTCACTTTAAAATAAATATTGCTGAACCAGCCACCGCATACTGCTAAAAAAGAACCTAATAAAAAGTGAATTGAAGCGGGTGGATTATCAGGGAAATTTCTAAAAACATTCCACGCCCACCAATAGAAAAACATAGCGAGCGCATAAGGTATGATGCGTTCTTTTGGAGTTTTCATTTCAAGCGATTGCGTTCCAAGCTTTAACCGCCACACCAAAAAAACAGAGAATGAAGGCAATAATGTAGTAGAAAGAAGTACTGCAAGAAATCTGAAAACTTTCATCTGTTTATCAAACCCCGCAAACGCAAGAGGATGGATGAACAACAAAAAATACATCACATAGCTTGCGATGAAAAGCGGATGAAAAATGAAAGAAAAAAAATGCGCAAAGAAACGGATGAGGAATGGATATTGATTGACTGAGGAAGGTTGTGGTTCTTTTGAAATTATATTTTGATCTTGTATTTCTGCATTATCCATTGCTCAATTATTCAATTATCAATTAAAGTTCTTTCCTCAAACGCGCAACCGCAATGTTCAACTGTTCGCGATATTTTGCCACCGTTCGGCGTGCAATATTATAACCTTTTTCTTGAAGCAGTTCAGTAAGTCTTTCATCACTCAGCGGTTTCTTTTTGCTTTCGCCTTCAATCAGATCACTCAATATTTTTTTCACTTCTCTTGTTGAAACTTCTTCTCCACTTTCTGTGCTCAACGATTCACTGAAGAAAAATTTCAATCTGTAAGTGCCAAATTCTGTTTGCACAAATTTGCTGTTTGCAACACGGCTTACGGTTGAAATATCAAGATTGGTGCGCTCTGCAATATCTTTCAAAATCATTGGGCGCAACGTGGTTTCATCGCCTGTTAAAAAAAACTCGCGTTGATAATCCATGATGGTGTGCATGGTGTTGTATAAAGTCTGCTGCCTTTGTTTAATGGCATCGATAAACCATTTCGCTGCATCAATTTTTTGTTTGATGAAAAGCACCGCTTCTTTTTGCCTTCTGTCTTTTTTGGTGCCGCGCTCATATTCTTTCAGCATGTCTTTATAACCTTCACTAATGCGCAGATCAGGAGCATTTTTTGTGTTGAGGCTAAGCTCTAATTTACCAGCGTTGTTGGTGATGAAAAAATCTGGCACTACATAATTCTCGCCTTTGGGTGCATCTTCAACATGCCCTCCGGGCTTTGGGTTCAGTTTAATAATCTGATTGATGATGTCTTTCAATTGATCATCGTTCAAATCAAGACCGCGCTGTATTTTGTCATAATGTTTTTTTGTGAACTCATCAAAATATTTACTCAGCACTTCAATGGCAAGCTCAACGCTTTTGCCATCGCCTTTTCTTCTATTGAGCTGAAGCAATAAACATTCTTGCAAATCACGGGCAGCAACGCCAGCCGGATCAAAATCCTGAATTTTTTTTATAAGGCTTTCAATTTCTTTTTCGTTGGTTTCAATATTTTGGCGAAAGGCAAGATCATCAACAATAGAAGAAGTTTCTCTGCGCAGATATCCATCATCGTCAATGCTGCCCACAACTTGTTCCGCAATTTTTCGCGTCCGATCATCCAAGATCATCATGCCCAATTGATCCAATAATAATTCGTGGAAAGAAGTTTCTACCCTTCGAGGAGTAGTGCGATTTTCATCTGCTGCCTCAGGATAATTATCATCACGCAATTTATAATCAGCAACATCATCGTCATATTCGTTCACATATTCGCTGATGTCAAGATTTTCATATTCGTCTTCGCTTCCCTCTGATTCAAATTCTTCGTCCGTGCTTTCAAATTCATCTTTTGAGTCATCAGTAAGACCATCATCATGATCATCTTCAGTGGCTTCGAGTGCCGGGTTTTCTTCCAATTCTTCTTTTATCCTTTCTTCCAAATTAGCAGTAGGAACCTGCAGCAGCTTCATCAATTGAATTTGCTGTGGAGAAAGTTTTTGTAATAATTTCTGTTGTAATGATTGACTCAGTGACATTCTTCAGGGGTTTCGCTAACTTTAAGCAAAATATACATCAAATTTTGCGCATCCACAAAAATCACGCCGTAAATTTACAATAAAGAAAATCAAATCTATTTGAAACGAAAAATTAGTTTTATTGTTGCGGTTTTTTTAACAGTTTTTGTACCTACTATAAAAGCTCAGCAAGCTATTCCCTTTTCTGAAAAGAACAACCTAAAACTTGAGCTAAAGGCAAAATTAGGATTACAAAAGCCCAGTTTCTCTCTACATACAACTCATCCCGTTTTTTCAGACAATACATTCATTAACCAAAGAATTTCGTTTGTTGAAATGGCACAGTCCGCTAAATTAAATGGTGATTATTATGTAAATCATCTTGGCTTTTTCTGCACCAAAGAATACAAGTTTGAAAAAACAACACGTATTCCGCTAAAATTCAGGCTTGGATCACTTGAATATTGTAATTATCTGGAAGGGAAGAGATAATCTCCCGATATTTTCCAAACATGAAATAGCATTAATAATGATTGACGAGATTCTTTCTGTGAGAGCAATGAGCAAGGTTGAACTCAATCATGTGGCTGATTATTTTTTGCAAGCCGATAAACTTTTTTTGGAAGGAATGGGCGTTGATACAAACAAACTGCCCGAAAAAAATGAATGGCTTAACATGTTATCAATCGAGTTCGATAAAAAGATGGAAGATAAAAAATCTTTTTTTGTTATCTGGTTATTGAACAATGATCCCATCGGTCATTCAAACATCAACAAAATTATTTTTGGGGAAGAAGCTTTTATGCACCTTCATCTTTGGCAATCCGATAAAAGAAACAAAGGTTTTGGGATTGATCTGATCAAAAAATCCCTGCCCCTTTATTTTGAAAATTTTAAGTTGAAAGAATTGTATTGCGAACCGTATGCTTTCAACTCTGCGCCCAATAAAACTTTGCAAAAAATCGGGTTTGATTTTATCAAGCAATATGAAACAACTCCTGGATGGATCAATACTTATCAAACAGTAAACCGCTGGAGGATGAGCTATGAGAAATATAAAATGCTTGAACTTTAAGAGCTGACTTCAATTCTGCAAGCCATAATATCAAGGATAGCTCTTTTATTTATTGGGAAGCTTTAATGGCGACAAGGTTTTATCGCCTAATTTATCTGCAATGAAAAGTAAAAGAGAATATTCTTCAATTGTTGTTGGATGAACCTGTGCGTATTCGTTCATTGTGCCATGCGCTCCTAAACTCATTCCATTAATTACTTTGGGGCTTAAGGCGACAACTTTAACTTTAGTTAGGTTGTTGCCAACTTCCGACAATTGCAATGCAAAATCAGTTGTATAATTTAGTTGATAATCTTTTGAATAATATAATTTTGATTCCCAAGCTTCATGAAATACAGTCAGAAAAACATCGTTGGAAGTGCCCGTCTGTGAAAAGTAACGTCCGCTGAACACGCTGTCTTTAATAGACTCTGCTGACAAAAGAATGGTGCTTCTTGCCGTGTCATCATCGTAATAATCACGACGATAAAAAATATCGCTCAAAAATTTATTCCTTTCTGGATCATTTTTAATTTCAAAGAAGCTTATAATAGAATCTCTCAGTGCAGTTATATCGATTTTGAAAAAGTGTTCCGTGTCATTCTTTATTGGGAAAGTCTTTTCTTTTACCGGTTCAGTTTTGACGCTATTTTTTAAGATTTGTCCCGCTAAAGCCGTGTCACCTTTCAACGCTGCTTGAATCAATTTTTGATAGTCGTCTTGAGCGAATACTGTTACGGATACAAGAACAATAAACAGTAGCATTGTAAGTTGCCTCATGTTATCTAATTTGTTTGGCTTCTCCAATCACATTTTAAAGAACTTCTACGCAATAATATTTTGCTTCGCCAATACTTTTTTTATCGCAGCAACCATCTTGTCTCCCTTATCCTTTATCTGTTCTTCTGTCAACAATAAAGTGATAGAGGTTGAAATGCATTTGTTCATGATATTATCGCTTGCAGCAAATGATGCATGTTTTATTTTTTCCAGTGCAATCTTTTGCTCATCGTTTAGGTTATTCAATGAACCTGCATTTTTCAGATGATCCCATTTGCGGATATAATGCCAGTTATTATCAAACCAATAAAAATTGCCAGCTAAAATATTTTTATCTTTTAATTCAGCAACAACTCCTCTCATCAATTCTTCCGTTGGCAAAAACCAGCTAAGGAAAGTACAGCTATCACCAGCAGGATCAGGAATTGAACGGAAAGAAACTTCAGGTATCTGAGACAAAATATCTTTTAACTGCTGATGATTTTTTTTCTGGATCTGAAGAAACTTTTCAAGCTTGCGAAATTGCGCTAATCCAACAGCCGCATGCAGTTCGGAGATCCTAAAATTATATCCAATAAAAGGATGAAGGTCCGCACCGCGATCAACGCCTTTATGATCATGACCATGATCGCTGTAACCATCGCTTTTTATATAAATGCTTTCGTCATTCGTAATCACTGCGCCGCCTTCTGCGCAAGTAACGGTCTTCACAAAATCAAATGAAAAAGTGCCTGCATTGCCAATGGTTCCAAGATGTTTTCCTTTATAAGAAGCGCCAATGCTTTGGCACGCATCTTCCAACAAAAGCAGTTTATATTCTTTGCAAATTTTTATGAGCGCATCCAGATCTGCCATGCTGCCGCACATGTGTACGGGCATAATACATTTTGTTTTTGACGTGATTGCTTTTATCACAGCATCCGGGCTCAAGGTTAATGTTTCATCTATATCAACCAAAACCGGAATAGCTCCAACGCTTAACACAGCTTCAAAACTCGCCACAAATGTAAATGCGGGCATAATCACTTCATCGCCCGCACCAACGCCCAATGCAGCCAGCGCAGTTGTTAATGCTGCGGTTCCACTTGATACCAACTGTGCATATTTGCAATCAAAAGTTTTGCAAATCATTTCTTCCAGTTCTTTTGATTTCCAAATCCCTTTTCTTGGTCCATCAAAACCGTAACGCATCAAGATGCCTGTTTGCAAAACATCATTTACTTCTTTGCGTTCTTCTTCTCCAAAAAATTCAAAACCGGGCATATAAAAAGTATTTAAGTTGAAAAGTTGATAGGTTAAAGTTAGAAAATAGTTTGGGAGTTTCTAGCTCATAGAATTAATAAAGCTTTCATGGAATATAAAAAACTAAAAATTTATTTCATCAATTGCTATAGCTAATAACTGAACATCAGCACAGGTTTGCTTTCAACATTCGTTCGGCTAACTGCTGTCACAAAAAAATAGGTGAGTCTTTTGCCGCGACCTAATGATGATACTTTCAAATTAAATTTTGCATCATCAGCAAACGGGATGAATGCAAAAATTGCACTTGAATCTGAATTGAAATTTTCTGCATCGGCTTTATAAATCGCAAATCCTTTGATCTCATCATCTATCAATCCTTTTTGCAATGATGCACTGAGCACAGAATCTTTTTTATTATATTTTGTATTTGTGATTGGTGTATGGGCTTTAGCTGTATCGATCCAATCCATCGGTGCTATCAATGCGGGTGTTTTAAAATAATGATTCCGCAGGCTATCGCTCCATCCGTTCGGATTTTTTTCAAAAGATTTGCTGCTGAAAAAAACCATACCCTGCACATTTGCTGCATCTCTCAACGAATCAATTTGTCTTGGCAACATTGTTTTATCACGCCATTCAACATTCTTGTTTGCGTTGAATATGCCAAGCCCGATGTAACAATGCCTGCCATAAGAATGCTTGTTCCACCAATCCAACAAAATTCCATAAGGCGCTGCTCTATGACCAAACTCAAAATATAATTGCGGCACCACATAATCGATCCAGCCGTTTTTCAACCATAATACAATGTCCGCATACAAATCATCATAATTTGTTTGTCCTGCTTTTGTGTTGGATCCCAATGAATCTTTGCTCACGTTCCTCCAAATGCCAAACGGACTAATGCCAAACCTGCAAAATTTTTTCTCTTCCTTTATTGCTTTGCCAAGCATCACAATAATGGAATCTGTATTGCTTCTGCGCCAGTCTTCTTTGTTCATCCCGTTGCCATATTTTGCATAAGAAGCATAATCAGGAAATTCTTTTCCTGCTATTCTATATGGATAAAAATAATCATCGAAGTGGATCGCATCAACATCGTATCGCTTCACAATATCGCGGATCACATTTGTCACGAATTGCTGTACCTCTTTATTTCCAGGATCAAAATATTTTGTGTCGCCATAAGTGAGGAACCATTCGGGATGAAGTTTGGTAATATGTGTTGGCGCAATGGTTGAAACTCCTATCCTAAAAACGGCCCGATAAGGATTGCACCATGCATGAAATTCCATACCACGCTTATGCGTTTCGGCGATCATAAATTCAAGCGGATCATAATAAGGAGAAGGTGGGCGACCTTGTTTGCCGGTGAGCCACTCGCTCCATGGCTCATATTGCGAAGGATAAAAAGCATCCGCTGCTGGTCTTATCTGCACCACCACAGCGTTCATGCCATTGCGCTGGTGCATGTCCAAAATCCTGATGAACTCTCTTCTCTGACTATCGGTATTAAAATTGCCCCTGCTTGGCCAGTCGATATTATCAACAGTAGCTATCCAAGCAGCGCGAAATTCATATTTCGGTTGTGCGTAACAGTTATGAGCAAGAAAAAAGAATGATGAGAAGAACGCGATTAAGATAAACAGCTTCATGCTAGTGATTCAATTTATAAAATCGCGAAATTACACTATTCTGTACTTCTGACTTTATCAAGCAGTTGATTTAACGTTTTTGCCTCTTCTTCCGAAAGTTTAATGAAGAGTGAATCCATATCAGCATTGCGTTCATCCAATTTTTCCAAAAGCTTTTCTCCCTTTTTTGTAATGACGATATCAACGAGTCTTCGGTCAGTTTCGCAAATCGTTTTCTTCACTAAAGATTTTTTGAGGAGTCTGTCAACAATACGGCTGGTGTCACTCATCTTGTCCAACATGCGATCACGAATCTGCAGAGTTGATAAAGGTTGATGTGCGCCACGCAATATCCGGAGGATGTTAAACTGCTGCGAAGTGATGTCGTGCTCATCGAAAAAAATTTTCATTTTTTCCGTAATCCAGTTATAAGTGTAGATAAGGTTTATCCCAGCTTTTTGGTGCTCATTGCGAAAATGTTGCTGATGGATATCATTTTCAATTCCCATATACAAAAGTCAATTAGGAAATAAAAATAATGATAATCGCGCAATGCGGCTATGAAATAGAGAACAAAAGAAGCATTAATACCCATAAATGGTGAGCCTCGTGGAGCAAAAAGAAATCAGACCATTGCGCAATAGATAGCTTGCCATATTTTGGGTGAATTCCTGTTCGGCTCAATTGATTATCATCAAGCATTTTTAATTTGGCAATAATAATTTCGCGGTCGCTATTGATTTTGAAGAATAATTCTTCTGGCGAAAATTTAAGGCATTCGTAAAAGTGAGAATCGTTTTCTGCAACATATCTTTCAAAAGATGGGCTTTCTTCATTCAGCATTTTTTCAATGCGATGAATGAATGTTGGCTGATATGCGCATAAATGAATCATGTTTTCAAAAGCGCTCCACTTATCAAGATTAATGCGCATTTTCAATTGCTCTTCGCTAAATCCTTTCGATAATTCGGAAATACTTTGGTGCTGATATTGCAAACGAGAGAGGACAGAGGAAGATAAAGGCATAGTCTATAATTATATTTTAAATCAGCAACATTATCACATTCCTTCATTTTCACATTTTCTCATTATCGAATTAGCACATTAATCTTCCCACACTTTTGTTCCTTCGCTGCAATTGGCGCAGATGTCGATATTTTTTCTGCTCTGCAAAATGCTTTTGCGGAAGTTTACATATTTATCATTGTGCCAAATTTCTTTAAATGGCCTTCCTTTCAGATCGCCCAACTGATGCTGTGCATCTTTATCAAAACAACAAGGCACCACCAATCCATCCCAAGTAATAACGGTTGCATGCCACAAGCGCCAGCAATGGTTTTGCAAAGAATTTTTTACTTCATAATCGCCGTTCTTATTTTTTTTATAGCGGCTATATTTTTTATTTTCGGGAATTAGCTTGTTAGGATCATTTTCATAATCATAAACCTGTGCTGTTTTAAATCGCACTTCATCAACGCCAGTTTCTATCGCCAATTTTTTAATGTCTTCAATCTGATGTTCATTTGGTTTCACCACTAAAAATTGAAAGAAAACAAACGGTGTTTTGCTTTTCAATTCTTTTTTCCATTTCATGATATTTCTTGCACCTTCCAAAACTTTTTCCAATTTACCGCCAACGCGGTACTGTTCATAAACATCTTGTGTGGTTCCATCAATTGAAATAATCAATCTATCAAGTCCACTTTCAACGGTAAGCTTCGCGTTCTTATCATTTAAATAATGCGCGTTGGTAGAAGTTGCTGTATAAATTTTTTTCTTCGAAGCATATTTCACCATTTCCAAAAAACTTGGGTTCAAATATGGCTCACCCTGAAAATAAAAAATGAGGTATAATAATTCTTTTGAAAGCTGATCGATCGTATCGCTAAAAAAATCTCTTTGAAGCATGCCAGTTGGTCTTGTAAAAGCTCTTAAACCACTCGGGCATTCAGGACAGCGAAGATTGCATGAAGTTGTCGGCTCAAAAGAAATAGAAACCGGAAAGCCCCATTGCACGGGCTTTTTAAACCATTTGCTGATGTAATAACTGCTTAATACTTTACTGCCATTCCACAAGCGGCGCGGAGTGAGCTTTGAAAAAAGATTGACTGTATCGTTCAAGTTGAAAGCAGGCATGAGATGTAAAAATAAGCAAGAAATAATAGCAAAGGCACAAGACTCAAATGCAAAACATCAGGAATGCTTTTTTGTTCTTGCAATTCGTTCTCATCTCTATCTTCTAACATAAATGGTAATAACTTATTTCAACTCCATCACTTTGATGTTCCGGAAATAAATTGGCTTTCCGGCATGCTTTCCCTGAAAGCCAATATGACCATGCAATGGAAGCGTTGACATTGGGTTGCTCAACCATTTTGGAATATCGGATCCATCAATATTTTTAGTAGCAGAAGTGTATAAGCTCATGTCGCAGGTGTTCACTAATTCTCCATTCAACACGATCCATATTTTTCTTCCCCTGCAAGTGATGGTATAATGGTTCCACTCGCCAGCTTTTTTTACCGTTCTTTTGGTAACAGCCTGATGCCCGAAAATAGCGCCGCATTGCCATGATGCAGGTGCCTTGCTCCACTCTTCGGAATAATCGTCGGCTATTTGTATTTCGACTGAATGTGAAACCCATTCTTCTTCCGTTATATTGCTACCGTGCAAAAACACGCCACTGTTCGTGCCATCAGCATTTTTAAATTCAAGATCAAGCACAAAATCGTCATATTCTTTTTTGCTCCACAAACCAGCGTCTTTAGTTGCTGTTATCACGCCATCGGTAATGCTCCACACGCCAATCGGAGCAATCGCATCAGAAAGTTTATCATCAAATAAATTCACCCAGCCATTACCGTTAGTATCAGGATGAATATATGCAGTATCCTGAGCAGAGAGATTTGATATTATCAAACCACAAAAAAGGAAACCAATTAAAAATTTTTTCATGACACTTTATTTAAGATTTATTGCGAGCGATAATAATTCTCGGGAGCACTTAATACTTTTGTCCATTGCCGCTGATGGCTATTTTGCCATTTTTTATTTGGATGAATATTCCAGTTAGCAGATTTCAATTGTTCTTTTATAAAAGCCCTTTGTTCAACATGAACAAACATCGGATGAAGATAAAACCATTCTTTGTTATTGGTCAGATATTTCCAAAAGGCCTCAAAGCTCTCGAAATTCGTTTCAAAAATTTTCAGCTCATCTTTTTTATCATCATAAGTGCTATGATTATAATAGAAAGAAATTTTTCCATTATCATCAATCCTAAATAAACTTCCGCCGCTATCTGCAGAACTGATATCAAAATATAATTCTTTCTTCATAATAGTTTGCGTCGAGATTTACAAAGATATGCAAGACGAAAGTCGAGAACACAGAAAGTCAATCTGCATAAAATAATGCTTTCGTTTTTTCATTTTTAATAATACTCATTAAGTTTTCTGAATTGTTAAACTATCATAAAAATAGCTGTCAGTTTTTCGTTTTGGCATTTACAAGCACGGTTATTGAATTTATGTTGTTATTCTTCACTATAAAATTTAATTGTATGAGAACAAGAACATATTATTTTGAAACATCAGCCGAAGGAATGCCATTAACAGTTGAAGCAACTCCATTTACCATTGCAACAAAAGAGACACGTTATCGTGTGAGCATTGATGGTGGGCCTGTGCATATTCTTGCGTGGGATGAAAATTTGGATCATTTTGTTGCTATCAAAGAAACCACAGACAGGTTGCCTGAAAAATATGTTTCTGCGATATCGCACGAACTGCAAGGCATTGAGCATAAAAAAGCAGCGTAATAGTTTTCTAAATAGTGAAAAGCAGCCAAAAATTTTGGCTGCTTTTCACTTGCATATTAGTGAATTAGCCATTCTTTATTAGCTTTACTGAATTCAATTATTCAACACTAAAAAAATATTTTTTATGTCGCTTCTGAATAACAGCAACAACAAGAAAAAAGGCACCAAAGCGGTGGGCACACAAACTGGCAAACCTGGCACTCAGCAACCAAAAGGAAAAACCAACACAAAAGGTGTTTCAAGAAATACTAAACTCACCGGAGGATCCCAGCGCGGTTCCTAACATTATTGAAATTATTGGGCAATTATTTCCACATAAAAACCGCTAATGAAAAAAATCACCTGCGGTTTTTAATTTTTAAAAAAGAAAGTTTTAAGGATTTACTGCTGTTTTTGTTTCAGCGAGTTCTGCATCGTCAGGTGTTTTTTCCAAATCTCGATCAAGTTTATAAAGGGCATCGCCACTTGCATTTTTGCCACCTGCAATTTTAATTTTATCAAGAAGATTTAGTGCCAGTGTTTCTTCTTCTGTTTGCTCTTTCACGAACCATTGCATGAAATGCCATGTCGCCCAATCTTCTTCATCAAAGCTCATTTTTACAAGCTTATAAATCGCTTTTGTATTATCAACTTCCTGCTCAAAAACTTTTTCAAAACAATCCTGCACATTCGTGGGGTTTGCAGGCACGGCGGGGATTTGCTCAATTTTCACTTTGGCACCTCGCTCCAAAATATATTCCAAAATTTTCATCATGTGATTCCGCTCTTCCTGCGCATGGCGAAAAAGAAAATTTGAAATGCCGGCATAGCCCTCACTATCTGCCCATGCGCCGAAAGATAAAAAAATCTGCGAAGCATGCGCTTCTTTTGTCATTTGAGAATTGAGTGCTGAACGAAGGGTTGCTGATAAACGATCTGTATTCATTATTATATTTTTTAGTGATTGGAGAATATGCAAAAAATTCACAACAAAAAATCATCATAATGGATAGGCTTAATCTGTATAAAAGAAAATTAAACTCTTTCTTATCAATATTAAAGGTAAAAATTATGCCAGTTCGTTTGCCTGATTTCAAATAAAATAATAA
>CAIYPC010000212.1 GCA_903927975.1 uncultured Bacteroidota bacterium
AAATTTAGCATTCGTTTGCAAATTGACAGAAGAAGCGGATGCGGCATTATTTGGTCGCGTTTCTCACAAGCTGTTGGATGATTATTGGCCAAATGCAAAAGATCGCGCAAATGCAACCAATGCTGAGATTGCATTTTCCAATTGGTATAACAACACAACCAAAATTGTTTTCTCTAAAACATTATCGCCAGAAAATTTAGTCAACACGATTATCATCAGAGAAAATATTGCAAGCGAAATGAGTAAAATCAAAGAGGGGAGTGGAAAAGATATTTTGATTTTTGGAAGTCCGTCTATTTCTCAAATATTAATGGAACTTGATTTGATAGATAGTTACTGGATTTTTATCAACCCAATTATTTTCGGAAAAGGTGTTCCATTGTTTACAGAGCAAACAAACAAATCAAAGCTTAAGCTATTAGCCACAAAACCATTTGCTAACGGAGAGTTTGCGCTTAATTATGTAGTGGAAAACAGATTATAAAAGTTCACCAATAAGACACTATTCTCTCGTCCACCATTTTTTATTTATCAGTTGCACCGAAAGGAGCATTTTAATTTCATTGAGACCATCATCACGCATTGCAGTCACATACCCGTGATCGCTTATGTCTGTCACAATATAATGCTCGGAAAAAGGCTTATCTGCTATGATATTGCCCTTAAAGATTTGATTTAGCATGTCGATGCTGTCAATAGGTTTCCACATAATAGAGCTTAATAAGAGGTTCGATAATAAAGATAAATTGGGAGTATAAAAGGTCGAAAACCAGTGAGGGTGCAATCAAGTAATTAAATAACAGCAAAAACTAAGCCAGTCCGATTTTTTTTTTAACTTATAGTGAATGAAACGAGAATTAAGCTAATTGCAGAGAGAAATCTATCTCGGGTTATTTTTTTGTAGCTTACGCGTACATCTTCAAACACCTAAAGGTTTTCATGTTATGAGCATTTACAAGAACTCTCTGCAGATAATTTCATTTATTGTAATCTCATTCACAACAAAATCATTTTCGCAATCACTGCCCGATTCAACGATTAAAAAGATTGATAGTTTATATACAAAATGGAATTCTCCAAATAGCCCCGGATGTACCATCGGCATTGTGATGAATGATAAGCTTATTTATTCCAAAGGTTATGGAATGGCTAATCTTGAATATGATATTCCCAATAAACCTGAAACAATATTTCACATGGCTTCTATCTCGAAGCAATTCACTGCATGGTCAATTGTTTTGTTGGCAAGACAAGGAAAGCTTCAGCTCGATGATGACATTCATAAATATTTAACATGGTTCCCTGATCTCAAACAAAAAATAACTATCCGCAATCTTTTAAATCATACGAGTGGGATCAGAGATCAATGGCAGTTGCTTGCTATATCAGGCACAAGATTGGATGATGTGATCACGCAAGATCAAATCGTAAAAATATTAAGCAAACAACAAGCACTAAATTTTAACCCTGGTGAACAGTATAATTATTCAAACAGTGGCTTTACGATGCTTGCAGAAATAGTAAAATCAGTGAGCGGGCAAACGCTCAGAAAATTTACCGACTCTGCAATCTTTAAGCCGTTGGGAATGAACAGCACACATTTTCATGATGATTATACGGAGATTGAAAAGAACCGTTCTTATTCTTATGACCGTACCGACAGCATTCATTTTACAAATGCTGTCTTGAGTTATTCAGTGGCAGGCGCCACAAGTCTTTTCACGAACATTAATGACATGAGCAAATGGGCAATGAACTTTTATACTCATGCGATAGGCGATCAGCAAGATGTTGATATGCTCACAACAAAAGGCAAACTGAATAGTGGTAAAGAATTGGATTATGCGCTTGGCATTTCTGTGAATACTTACAAAGGATGGAGACAATATTCGCATGGAGGAGCTGATGCTGGTTATAGAACATACATATCTGTTTTTCCTGATCTCAAAATGAGTTTTATTGTATTTAGTAATGTGGGTGATTTTAATACAGGTCGTAAAGCTTATGAAATGGCAGAT
Source organism: uncultured Bacteroidota bacterium (assembly GCA_903927975.1). Lineage (GTDB taxonomy): Bacteria > Bacteroidota > Bacteroidia > Chitinophagales > Chitinophagaceae > Puia. Next base: position 2,019 of record CAIYPC010000212.1, read on the forward strand.
CTGTTTATTAAAGACACCACGAAAAAAGCAATAGCAAAAGAAGAAAAGAGAGATAGCACTTCGGCGATATTGAAAGATAGCTTAGCGATAAGGAAATATATTGGTGCTTATATTGGAGATGATGGTTTGCCATTCAGCTTTGATATTATCAGAGGGAAATTTTATTATCATATTTATGACCAGAGCAATTTTTTGATACAGGATTCGAAGGATAGTTTTTCGATTGCTGTTGCGCCTGAGATTAAATTCGTTTTTAGTGTCAAAGGAAAAGATACGCTCTCAGATTTGTATGACGGTTCTTCAATCTATCACCTAAAAAAATATATCAGCGATACATCGCAAACAGATGAAATCCTAAAAAAATATGTAGGCACTTATTATTGTCCTGAGCTAGAATGCAAGTATGGGATTGTATTTAAAGATCATCATTTAATGTTAACGAATGCAAAGTATAATGATGTGAAGCTTACGTTGATCGCTAAAGATCATTTGACAAATGACAACTGGTGGATAAGCCATTTGATGATGATGAGAGACAGCAAGAATAATATCACAGGCTTTGAAGTAAACGCTGGAAGGATAACGCATTTGAAATTTAATAAAGTTGAGTAAGGATATTTCTTGAATACCGAATAATATTTCTTCTAAAAAAAACATATCTTCATTATCTCTATTACCTAACTGTTATATCTCAACCTTCTCCTAATGAAATTTTTCTCTGAGAAAACGCTTATCCAACTTTGGTATTAATATCTGTCTTCTTTAACTCTTAATACAACCTCCACTAATCATGAAAAAGTTTTTCAAAATCTTTGGCTACACGCTATTGGTTTTAATCTTGCTTATTTCCGGCGTATTAATCTATGTAAAAGTTGCGCTACCTAATGTTGGGCCTGCAATTGACATTACTGTTGAACGCACGCCCGAAAGAGTTGAGCGAGGAAGATATCTTGCCAACAGCGTTACCGTGTGTATTGACTGCCATTCCACACGCGATTGGGATAAATTTGCTGGCCCTGTTATTGAAGGCACATTTGGGAAAGGCGGCGAGCGTTTTGATCAGACCATTGGTTTCCCCGGAGTATATTATTCAAGAAACATTACGCCCGCCGGCATCACTCGCTACACAGATGGCGAACTTTTTCGATTGATAACAACGGGCGTTACAAAAGAAGGCCGCGCAATGTTTCCCGTGATGCCATATCAACATTACGGACAAATGGATCCGGAAGATATAAAGAGCATTATTGCTTATATCCGATCACTTGCACCTATTCAAAATGAGGTGCAGGAATCTGTTTCTGATTTCCCGATGAATTTTATCATCAACACAATTCCTGTTAAAGCAAACCCGCAAACAATGCCTGCTAAATCTGATACATTGGCTTATGGTAAATACATGGTGAACGCATCTGCTTGTATTGAATGTCATACTAAGGTTAATAAAGGGAAAATTATAGATGGACTTGAATTTGGCGGAGGAAGGGAATTTATGCTGAGGGATGGTTCTATCGTGCGTTCCGCAAATATTACACCTGATTCAGAAACTGGCATTGGTAGCTGGAGCAAAGAAATATTTGTGAATAGGTTTAAAATGTATGCTGATTCAAGCTACAAACCGCAAGCTGTTGCAGCAGGTCAGTTCAATAGCATTATGCCATGGCTTATGTACAGCAAAATGAATATGGAAGATCTCGAAGCAATTTATACATACATAAAAAGTGTGAAACCAATAAAGAGTTCAGTTGTAAAGTTTACTGCGCATTGACGTTGCCAACTCAAGTTGTATCTAACGGGGATGCTCATACGAAAAAAGTCAAAGAGAAAATGGCATTCAAATTGCTTTTATACAACGGGATAACAAATAAAAAGATTTAACTTCATAGAGTTCCTAAAAAAATAGCTATGCCCATTTACATGGATGTACATATTGTGCCGGGCGTTAAATCAAAAAGTGTTGCAGAAGCGCATCAGAAAGATTTGGTTCACCAGGAAGAATTTGGCTGTAACTGCATCACTTACTGGGTGGATGAAACCCGCGAAAGTATATTTTGCCTGATAGAAGCTCCTGATAAAAATGCTGTGGTGGAATTGCATGGCAAAGCACACGGGCTTGTGCCTAATAAAGTAATAGAAGTAAACAGCACGCTGGTTGAATCTTTTTTAGGTAGAATATATGATCCTGAAGAAGCAAAAATTTCAGATGAGGGATTAAAAGTTTTTGCGGACCCTTCTTTTCGCATTTTGTTAATTACTAAAACCATAGATCCGAATTTGCTACAGCACAAACTTGGCAGCGAAAAAGCAAATGAGCTGCTGAGCAGCCATAATAATATTATAAGGAAGAATCTTTCGCAGCACAGTGGCCGAGAGGTGGAGCATGAAGGGAGCGGGTTTATTATTTCTTTTTCTTCCGCATCAAAAGCCGTCGCTTGTGCGTTGTCCATTCAAAAAGACATGCAGGATGAGCACAAAGATGCATTTGGTTTTAAGATAGCGATCAATGCCGGAGAGCCTGTTGAAAAGAGCAACAAATTATTTGGTGATACAATTCAGTTTGCCGTGAATATGTGCAGCATTGCCGACAACTTTCAAATCGCCATTGCTTCGTCAGTTAAAGAATTGGTGTCAAAAGATTTTTTTCAGAATAAGAAAAAGAATTTTTTAAGCCTGTCACCCCAGGACGAAAATTTGCTTGAATCTTTATTCTGCAAACTGGAAGACAACTGGCAGGATCCTGATTTCGACATTGCTGATTATTGTCAGGTAATGGCAATGAGCACATCACAATTATACAGAAAAACAATTTCGCTTACAGGGTTATCACCGAATTTGCTTTTAAAAGATTTCCGACTTGAAAAAGCAAAGGAACTCATGAAAAAACAACGTTATAATATTGCACAAATAACATTTGATTCTGGCTTTACGAGTGCCTCGTATTTCACCAAATGTTTTAAAAAGAAATACGGACTTCTCCCAATGGCGTATCTTGATTTGCTTCACTAATTCATTCTCACGCGATTTGTTTTTACCATTTATTGAACGATTTGTTCTATACCATTTACCACTTATTGAATGATTTGTTATAGGCTTTGGGTAGTTGTTGATAGTATCTTCAATTATTCTTAAAACTTAAAAAATAAATGTTATG
>CAIYPC010000213.1 GCA_903927975.1 uncultured Bacteroidota bacterium
TCATATCTGCGTCAATTGACGCAGATATGACGCACTTGTGGCGAATGAGGAAATAGCATATATAGTTCAGAGTTGTGAGTTCAGGGTCGAAAGTTCCGAATATCGACGACCCGACTCTGAACTCACAACTCTAAATTCTCGACTCCCCCTACCGAACCAACTAGTTAGTTATTCGTTAATTCTTTTTGTGCTTCTGCTATATTTTTTAAATTCGGTTCTTAAAAATGGAAATATGAAAAATAGTATTGTGGGATTATTGCTGCTTGGCTGGTTGCCAAGCTTTGCACAAACAACAGTGACAGAGAAATTTCAAAAGATAAATACAACTGCGGAAGCACAGGCGTTTGTGGATGCGAACGCTGGGCTCAAACCTTCTTTGTTCAACCTTACTTCAGCTAAGGACAGCTCACTTATCGATAAAAGATTGTTGCGGCAAAATAAGGGCGATATTTTTTCTGTGGGTTATGTTACTTACAAAGTGCTGGAAGCAAAAGAGAAAATCCAATTTCGTGCAAACTATATTTTTTTAGATGGATCATCTTTATCTCCGGCGCAGATTGACAGCCTTAGAAAAATCATTGTAACAAAAGCCGCTGCAGGAACGCCATTCGAGCAGTTGTCTGATCAATACACGATGGATGGCAACACTACTCATGGTGACACAGGTTGGTTTTTTGGGGAAGAGATGATGCCCAAAGAATTTCAGGAAGCAGTTCACAATCATAAGCTTGGGGAAATATTTCAGGTGGATGTTGCAGATAAGCAATGGCATTATATCGTGAAGAAAACTTATGATGATGATGATAAGAAAGAGATTACTGTGTTGAAGGCGAATGGAAGATAGGATAATTAATAATCAAGAATTATTAATTTATAATGAATACAGCAGCCTTATAAGTTGGATTGAGGCATTAACATTTTTATGAAAGATTCGTTGAAGAATAATATCCGCAGGTCTATTTATTTCATTCTCTTCATTTTTTTAACATGGCTGGCATTGGCAACGCGCCATCACCATGAACGGTTTTCTCCATTGGTTGTTGAATATGGCGGTGATACTATTTGGGCTGGCATGTTTTTATTTTTCCTAAGAATATTTTTTACCAAAATAAAATTGTGGAAGCTCGCATTGATCAATTATGCATTGGGTGTTGCTGATGAAGTTTCGCAATTATACAAAGCCGATTGGATTGAATCAATCCGTCACACTACATTAGGTGGTTTAATGTTAGGTCACACTTTTTTATGGAGCGATATTGCTTGCTATGGAGTTGGAACGCTGATGGCGTTTGTTCTTATATGGGTCATTGAGAAGGTATAGTGAGGAGTTGATTGGGTGAAGGGTTGAAAAGTCAATCCCTAATTCATAAATGATGAAGCCCCGAATATCGATCACCCAACTACAAACCATAAACCACAAATTGAGCGAAGCGAAATCCCGATGACAATCGGGACCACAAATCTACTCAGGTATTTTCACCGGTAAATCTATCCACGCCAATCCTATATTTCTTTCCATGTGTCGAGTGCTGTTTCCTTTGGGTGCATCATAAAGCATGGCAAGTTTGTCACCCACCTTTATTACTGATGGCATTCCGATAGCACCTTTTCCCCATATGCAATTGCTTTTGTCGAGAACGATTGCTTTATGTTTGGTGTCCCATTTATTAAGATCTTTTGTCCAGTACACCCAAATCGCATCTGTATATTCTTCTTTCTTTTTGTTGATGCCGATATGATCGGTGAAGAGGAACCATGTGTTACTCGCTTCTTCAAAATAGAGCGATGAATTTTCAACCTGCTCACTTAATGGGAAAATGGGATCCTTATCAATTGTCCATGCAGCATTCAAATCTTTTGTTCGCGCAATGCCCAATGTTCTTCTTGTGCCCAAACTATCATCTTCAGTTGCTGCACTAAAAAACTGCATGTATTCATCACCCTGTTTCACAATAAATCCCGCGCTTGATGTTACCGTATAAAAGGTATTCTCTTTTACAGCAAATGGCGTTATATCATATTGTTTTATCCACGGACCTTCTAATGATTTTGAAACTGCCTTCATGGTTAAATAAGGAAACATTGGAATGCGATTTGGCGCAGGCGAAGTGTGTGGCGTGCCAATATAGAACATGTGCCATTCGCCATTTTCTTTTATCACCCATGGTGATGATGCACTTTTAGAATCATTTTTAGTGCTATCGCCCAATGAAAGTATCGCGCCTTTTTTCACCCAAGTTTTTAAATCTTTGCTTTCAGCGAGACAAGCAAGCCAACCAGTTTTGCCAGCTCCATCATAAAAAAGATAATAAGTATCGCCTTCTTTATTCACTATGGCTTCTCTTGCGCCGTAAGTATCGCAGCTATCTTTACCATCACCGTATCTTAACACAATGCCTGCATCTGTGCATGGCATTCGCAAAGTTGCTGATGGTCTTCCATCAACGTATAGGCTTTTCTGTGCGTGAATATTTTGGATGATAAAAAGTCCAGATGCAAAAAGGAATAACATTTGCTTTCTAAAATTCACATTCATAGTGTCTGTTGCATTTTGATGAATACATTTTAGTAAAGATATTGATTAGACTCAAGTTCTCATTTTAGAATCACGGTTTTTGAAAACAGGTGACACCTTTTTAAA
>CAIYPC010000214.1 GCA_903927975.1 uncultured Bacteroidota bacterium
AATTCATCATAATAAATATAAGGCCAGCCGCAATTGGAACCTTTGTGCAATTCATACATACACTCCGCCGGTAATTCAGCGCTTTGTTTTGTATCATACATTTCAGGGAACAAATCATGCAATTGATCCCTGCCATGCTGCATCACAAACAAAGTATTGCTGGCTGTGTTCCAATCAAGCCCAACCACATTTCTCAACCCAGTCGCATAACGAATTCCATCACCGTAAGTTTGATTTCGTTTGTCAGCTTTGAACTGCCAAATGCCGCCTGCAGAATCCAGTATAGGGCAAGGTTTCATGCCAGGTGATCCTTTTTCTCTATCCTTGACCTGACATGAATTTGAATATGCACCGATGTTCACATATAAATTCCCATCATTATCAAGTGTGATAGCTTTTGCCTCATGTTCGTTACGTGAAAGCAAACCCGTCACAATTTTTTCTGGTTTATCTGGATTCACAATATTATTATTTGCATCCAATTGATAACGGAATACTTCTTCATCTGAAGACGCATATAAATAACCTTTTTTGATAGCCATGCCCGTTCCTTTAAAATCACCAAAACCACTTATGTCTTCAGCCTGCCCATCACCATTTGTATCCCTCAACCTGTAAATTCCTTTGCCATCTTTCAGTTTGGCTAATTTCACATACACATCACCGTTAGCATTCACAGCTAAGTGACGTGCACCATCAATGTTGGCGGCAAATACAACAGCACTAAATCCTGTTGGGAGTTTCAATGTCACATCATCAGAACTGGTGCTATCCTTTTTGGGAACACTTTCATTATGTTCATTATTATTGTTTCCACATGCGTATAGCAAAACAATGCACAACGCAAACATTGAACAAAAAGATTTTGAAAATAACTGTTTCATAAAATTTATATTGATTTTTAAAACGAACCCGAAAGTTACATCATCCTATATTGAAAATTGTTGCAAAGCCATTATCAATTCTTTATTTTCATTTTCAGTGCCAACTGTAATGCGCAAGCAACCTTCACATAATTCAACTTTACTTCTATTGCGCACCACAATTTCATGTTGCAATAAATAATCATAAATCCTATTGGCGTCAACAACTTTAACCAGCAAAAAGTTTGCATCGCTGGGATATACTTTCTTTACAATCGGCAAAGCAACCAACTCGCTTATTAGCTCATCGCGCATCGAAACAATTGCCCGAATCATATCATTCACCTGCTCCACTTCTTCAAGTGCTTTCAAAGCTAGTTCCTGAGTTGCCTGATTAATATTATAAGGCGGCTTCACTTTATTGCAAACATCAATAATAGCCTCGCTCGCAAAAGCAATGCCCAGCCTTAATCCTGCAAGCCCCCATGCTTTACTGAACGTCTGCATCACCACGAGGTTCGGGTATTCGCTTAGTTCTTGGATGAAAGATTTATGACGAGAGAAATTAATATATGCTTCATCAATCACTACCAAACCGTTGAAATTATTCAACACAATTTCCACATCCTCACGGTTCATGGAATTTGCGGTTGGATTATTAGGAGAACAGATCCAGATTATTTTAGTGTGCTCATCCACTAAATTTTCGAGGTGAACAAGGTCGAGTTGAAAATCATCGAGCAATGTTGCGCGACGGATTTCAATATCATTAATATTCGCGCTCACTTCATACATGCCATAAGTTGGCGGGTTAATGATCACATTATCTTTTCCCGGCTCACAAAAAGAACGGAACAAAACATCAATACACTCATCACTACCATGTCCCATAAAAATATGTTGCGGCGGAACACCTTTTATTTTACTGATCGCTTCTTTCACTTTCCATTGAAGCGGATCAGGATATCGGTTATACCACTTCGTTAATGGCGAACCCAAACTGTTCTCATTCGCATCCAAAAAAACTCTTGCCTCTCCTTTAAATTCATCTCTGGCAGATGAATAAGGAACTAGCTTTTTGATGTTCTCCCGCAATAAATTCTCTAATTGAAACATTGACCTCGATTTAACTGATTTTTCTGATTAACCTGATTCATTAATATAATTTCTCTAGACTTTTTCTACCCAGCATTTGGTAGTGAGCTTGACGAACTATATTGAACATCGTTGCCGCCTGTCCCGCCACAAGCGGGAACGCTCCGTTCATCTCTTGTGCTACTATTAATCTTTGGTTTCCATTTCGAAATTTTATCATCATCTTTCTCCGTCATAAATGACGGAGCTAGTCAAAACATTCATTCCATCATTTTCACATAGAGCCATTTTCAAATTATCACGTTAGCTCTCACTCTCACTGCATTTGCATGCCCCGTTAATCCTTCCGCTTCTGCCATTGTCACAACGGATTCTCCAATTTCGGTTAGTCCTTCCCGTGAAAGTTGCTGAAATGTGATCTTCTTAACAAAGCTATCCATGCTAACACCGCTATATGATTTCGCATATCCGTTCGTTGGTAATGTATGGTTTGTTCCACTTGCATAATCACCCACACTTTCAGGAGAATAATTTCCTAAAAACACAGAGCCAGCATTCACCACTTTATCTGCCAACTCTTCTGCATTTGCACAGCTTAATATTAAATGTTCAGGAGCATATTCATTTAAAACTTCTATCGCCTCACTATCATTCTTCACCAAAACTATTTTGCTTTTCTCCAATGCCTGCTTCGCGATTTCTTTGCGCGGCAATTTTTCTAATTGAATTTTTATTTCCGTTTTTATTCTCCGAGATGAATCCGCGGAGCTAGTTATAAGGACAACCTGGCTATCCGGCCCATGTTCTGCCTGCGACAATAAATCTGCCGCAACAAAACTTGCATTTGCAGTTTCATCTGCATAAACAGCTACTTCGCTAGGGCCAGCGGGCATATCAATGGCAATTCCATTTTTTTGGATCATCTGTTTTGCACAAGTAATAAATTGATTTCCTGGCCCGAAAATTTTATATACAGCAGGAACAGTTTCTGTTCCATAGGCCATTGCAGCAATCGCTTGAACACCACCAATTTTAAAAACTTCTTTAATGCCTAATAACTGCGCGACAAATAAAATTGCTGGATGCAACTTTTCATTTTTATCAGGCGGCGAACAAACCACGATTCTTTTGCAACCCGCAATGGTGGCGGGAATGCCAAGCATTAATAAAGTAGAAAACAACGGTGCACTTCCACCGGGAATATATAAACCCACTTTTTCTATTGCGACATTTTTGCGCCAGCATCTTACGCCGGGCATGGTTTCTATTACTTCAACAGGTTGTAATTGTGCTGCATGAAATTTTTCAACATTATTTTTTGCGATTGTTATCGCAGCTTTCAATTCATTGCTTAATAAATTTTCCGCTTCTGCAAACTCATTCGCTGTCACTAAAACATTCTTTAGTTTTACTCCATCAAATTCCTCTGTAAATTTTTTAACAGCCTTATCGCCTTTCTTCTTAACAGCGTTCAATATCTTCTCGACTTTTTTTTCTAAAGAAGAAGAATCAAAAACGGGTCGTTGCAAAATTTTGCCCCAGTCTTTATTTTTTAAATATTTTATTTGTTGCATCTTATTCGCATTTACATTATCATCTTCTCAATCGGCACAACTAAAATTCCTTGTGCACCAGCAGCTTTTAGTTTTTCTATAATCTCCCAAAAATCATTTTCGTTCAGCACACTATGCACACTGCTCCATCCTGCTTCTGCCAAAGGCAATACTGTCGGGCTTTTCATGCCGGGCAATAAACTAATAATTTCTTCCAATTTATTATTTGGCGCATTCAACAAAATATATTTATTATTTTTTGCCTTCTTCACAGATTGGATCCTGAATAATAATTTTTTTAGCAACGCTTCTTTCTCGGCACTTAGTTTATCGTTCTTAATGAGAACTGTTCTTGATTTCAAAACCATTTCAGCTTCCTGCAATCCATTCATGAATAATGTAGAACCGCTACTTACAATATCACATATTGCATCGGCCAAACCTATGCCCGGCGCAATCTCTACGCTACCGCTGATTTCATGAATTTCTGCGCTTACATTATTCTTGTCCAAAAATTTTTGCAATAATACCGGATAAGAGGTAGCGATTTTTTTTCCATTCAGATATGAAGCATTTTTATAATCTTCTCCTTTTCTAACGGCAATGCTCAACCGGCAAGTGGCAAAACCAAGTTCTTCCACAAAAGTTACTTTCTTATTGCTTTCGTGCATCACATTTTCGCCCACAATTCCAAGGTCAGCCACGGCATCTTCCACATATTGAGGTATATCATCATCACGGAAAAAATAAACTTCCAACGGAAAATTGTTTGCTTCGGCTTTCAGCTTGTTCACGCCGTTCACTACATCAATACCACATTCTTTAAGCAAGTTCACCGAGCCATCGTGCAACCTGCCACTTTTTTGAATCGCTATCCTGAGTTTTTCTTGCATCGTTATTTTTGTTTTATGTTCTAACTTTTCAATCAACACAATTAAAAAAGGCTTACATAAGTAAGCCCTTGTTCGTTTATTGCAGTTTCACAATATACCATCGGCTTACCTCTTAGGCAAAGTATGATGATGGTGTATATGCAAAATGTATTTCATAATTGAGCCGCAAAAATAATGGCAAATTTGATTGCATCAAAATTTTATTCGATTCACTCATTTAATATATCTCGCAAAGTCGCAAAGCAGAACGAAATCATTCGCGCCATTGCGTCTTTGCGAGATGTAGCTCGTATCAAAATCCTATTCAGTAAATTGCCAAAAAAAACATTCATGCCCACAAATATAAAATGCCCGAATTGCGGAACTGAATTCCCTATGGAAAAAGCGGTTTCAGAGGAATATATGAAAGAGCTGCGAGTTGAAATGCAGAAATATAAAAAGCAAAAAGATGAAGAGCTTTTAAAAAAA
>CAIYPC010000215.1 GCA_903927975.1 uncultured Bacteroidota bacterium
AATGAAAAACTAAAATTCTAAAATTCAATATTTAAATTATAAATACAAAAATTAAAAACCAACGACCCGCCTCCAAAAAAGGCGGGTCATTTTTTTTAATTTGACAATGGCTCAATGTGAAAATTGCACAATTGAGGAATTTTCACATTGACTCATTAAATCGTACATCTAACATCATAAATCGTGTATAGCTATGGCATCATATTACAACGAGGATACAATCCTCTATCTTAATGGAGAGTTTGTAAAAGCATCAGAAGCAAAGATTGATCTATTCGGCCAGTCGCTGCATTATGGCTATGCCGTGTTTGAAGGAATTCGGTCATACAGAACCGTTAGTGGCGAAACAAAAATCTTTAAAGAAGTTGAACATTTTGAAAGATTGAAAAAATCTGCCGAGGCTTTGAATATTCCTTATCCATATTTTGCACAGGAACTGATTGATGCCACTTATGAAGTGCTGAAGAGAAATAATTTGCAGAACGCATATATAAGACCATTGGTATTTCTTCCTGCGAACATGAGTTTCATTCAAAGCACTGAATCGTTTATTACTATCCAAGCATGGGAGATGGGAAAATTTTTGGGAGATAAATTATTGAAGATAATGACATCCTCTTTTGAACGCCCTAACCCAAAAGCATTTAAGATGGAAGCAAAAGCTTCGGGTCATTATGTGAATTCGATTATGGCGAGCCAAGATGCAAAAGCAAAAGGTTATGATGAAGCATTGCTGAATGATGTGAATGGATTTGTTGCCGAAGCTCCTGGTGCAAATATGTTCTATGAAAAAGATGGGAAATTATTTACGCCGGCACTTGGAAATATTTTGCCGGGCATCACGAGAGCAACGGTAATCGAAATTTGCCATGAGCTTGATATACCTGTTGAAGAAAAATTTTTTACAGTTGACGAAGTGAAACAAAACGCTGATGCAGCTTTTTTCTGTGGCACTGCGGCAGAAGTGATAGGCTGGGAAAGTTTGGATGACGTGAAGCTTAAAAAAGATTGGAATGAAACGGTGAGTAAGGTTATTCAAGATGCGTATAAAGCAAGGGTAATGGAAAAAGAATTTAAGGCAGCTTTGGTTTAGCATTAACTAGCGCCGGTATTTATGCCGGAGGAGATGATTGAAACACGTGAAACAAAAGCCCAGTAGAAAACAAAAAGTACAAGAGTGCGACGCAAGGATGATGAAAAGAATTCATTGGCTGGGTTCAAAAAAAAGAAATTTTTAAAATGGATGAAGACCAAAACATTCGCGGCGATTTCAATAATCCCCTTCAGGCGTTTGTGCAACAGTAACGCATAACCGAAAATAGAAAATCAAATATCACAAATCATAAATCGTAAATCTAAACAATGTCTGAACTGAACAAATATTCCAAAACATTAACGCAGGACGAAACACAGCCGGGCGCACAAGCAATGCTTTATGCAATCGGTTTTAAGGAAGAAGATTTCAAAAAAGCACAAGTAGGCATTGCTAGCATGGGATGGGATGGAAACCCTTGCAACATGCACCTGAACGATTTGGCAACAGTGGTAAGGAAAAGCGTGAACGATGAAAACCTGATTGGGCTTAGGTTCTACACGATTGGCGTGAGCGATGGGATCAGCATGGGAACAGACGGTATGCGTTACAGTTTGGTGAGCCGCGATGTGATTGCAGATAGCATTGAAACAAATGCAGGCGCACAATATTATGATGGGTTGATAACAATTCCTGGCTGTGATAAAAATATGCCGGGCTGCCTGATGGCAATGGGAAGATTGAACCGCCCTTCGATAATGCTATATGGTGGAACGATTGCCCCGGGACATTATAAAGGACAGGATCTGAATATTGTTTCTTCGTTTGAAGCACTCGGGCAAAAAATTGCTGGCAATTTGGATGAAGCGGATTTCAAAGGCATTGTTCGCCATGCTTGTCCCGGCGCAGGCGCATGCGGCGGCATGTACACGGCAAACACGATGGCTGCGGCAATTGAAGCATTGGGAATGAGCCTCCCCTATTCATCATCTAACCCTGCACTAAGCCCTGAAAAGCAAAAAGAATGTGAAGCGGTTGGCAAAGCCATAAAATTATTATTGGAAAAAGATATCAAGCCGAAAGACATCATGACGAGCAAAGCATTTGAAAATGCGATCACCGTCATAATGGTTCTTGGAGGCAGCACAAATGCAGTACTGCATTTAATCGCGATAGCAAAAAGCGTTGGTGTGAAATTGACACAGGATGATTTTCAAACCGTGAGTGACAAAATCCCCGTGTTGGCTGATTTCAAGCCAAGCGGAAAATATCTGATGGAAGATTTGCATCAACATGGCGGCGTTCCGGCTGTAATGAAATATTTATTGAGCAAAGGTTTACTTGATGGAAGTTGTTTAACCGTTACAGGAAAAACGGTAGCTGAAAATTTAAAAGATGCGCCAGATTTGGATTTTGCAAAACAAGATGTTATTCATCCATTGGAAAACCCACTCAAAGCAACAGGTCATTTGCAAATATTATATGGCAATCTTGCCACAGGTGGAAGCGTTGCGAAAATAAGTGGCAAGGAAGGCGAGCGTTTTGAAGGTACAGCAAGAGTTTTTGATGGCGAACAAGAGTTGATCAGAGGCATTCAAAGCGGTCGGGTTCATGCAGGTGACGTTGTAGTGATAAGAAATATCGGACCAAAAGGCGCACCGGGAATGCCTGAAATGCTAAAACCCACGGGAGCTATTATTGGCGCAGGTTTGGGCAAATCAGTGGCATTGATAACTGATGGAAGGTTCAGCGGAGGAACGCATGGCTTTGTGGTTGGACATATTACCCCAGAAGCTTTCGAAGGAGGTTTGATCGCCATTGTAAAAGATGATGACATTATTGAAATCGATGCAGTGAAAAATTCGATCAACTTAAAAGTCGGTGAAGAAGAAATTGCAAAGCGCAAAGCCAATTGGAAACAGCCCGCATTGAAAGCAACGAACGGCATTTTGTATAAATATGCAAAGTATGTGAAGAATGCAGCAGAGGGATGTGTGACAGATGAAGATTAACGCTTTGATTAAAGACCACAGATTGTGACCTTAGGAAATAAAGAGCAGGATTTTTTCATCATCACAAATTGTGATGATTAGAAGAATGGACCAACATGAGGTCACAAATTGTGACCTCATGTTGGCAAAGCAATGAAAGTGAAAAGATTAACTGGTCACAAATTGTGACCGCATAAGAAATAAAAAAACCTTATCCATGCAATTGCAAGTCATTCAACAAAAGATATTTGAAATAAGAGGGCAAAAAGTGATGCTTGATTTTGATTTGGCAGCATTATACGAAGTAGAAACTAAAGTTTTCAATCAGGCCGTAAAAAGGAACATTGAAAGCTTTCCTGAAGATTTCATGTTTAAGCTTACAAGAAAAGAATGGCACGATATGAGGTCACAAATTGTGACCTCATATCAGCAAGACACTGAAAATGAGGAAGAGAAGAACAGATTTATTACCTTATGCCTTTACCGAACACGGCGTTACCATGCTCGCCAGTATCCTGAAAAGCCCAACGGCAAGAAAAATGAATATTGCTATTGTGAGAGCGTTTATAGCATTAAGAAAAATCGCGAAGCAATATCATGAAATAGTGCAAAACCTGGAGGAATTGAAAGATAGAATGGGCGGATATGATTCTCAATTAAACCAGATTTATGAAGCATTGGAAAATATGCTTGATAAAAAAGTGGATGAAGAAAACAAACTGGAGAAATGGAAAGATAGAGAACGAATTGGTTATAAAAAATAAGAAATCTAAAATAATTTTTAATAAACATCAGAGTTATGAGCACGCTCGAATTGACTAAAGAAAAGGCTGCAACATCAGTTTCAAAAACAGAAAACATTTCCGGTAGCGAAGCCGTTCTAAAAGCATTTGTGGCTGAGAACGCGGTAACGATTTTCGGTTATCCCGGTGGCGCTATCATGCCTATTTACGATGCACTATATGATTATCAAGATCAATTGCACCATATTTTAGTGAGACATGAACAAGGTGCCATCCACGCTGCGCAAGGCTTCGCAAGAGCCAGTGGAAAAACAGGAGTGGTGTTTGCAACAAGCGGTCCTGGCGCTACTAATCTTGTTACAGGGTTGGCAGATGCAATGATCGATAGCACGCCGTTGGTTTGTGTTACAGGACAAGTGTTCGCTCATTTATTAGGCACCGATGCTTTTCAGGAAACAGATGTGATCAACATCACTACACCTGTAACAAAATGGAATTATCAGGTTACTGACGCAACTGAAATTCCTTCTGTTCTTGCCAAAGCATTTTATATAGCAAAGAGCGGAAGACCGGGGCCTGTATTAATCGACATTACCAAAAATGCACAAATACAAAAATTCGATTACAAGGGCTATGAACCTTGCACACATATCCGCAGTTATCGCCCAAAACCGATCGTGAGAAAAAAATATGTTGAAGAAGCTGCAAAGCTGATCAACGCAGGGGAAAAACCTTTCGTGATTTTTGGTCAGGGTGTTATTCTCGGCAAAGCTGAAAATGAATTCAAAAAATTTATTGAGAAGTCGGGAATCCCTGCTGCATGGACAATCATGGGCATGAGCGCAATACCAACTGATCATCCACTTGCTGTTGGAATGCTTGGTATGCATGGAAATTATGGACCAAATGTTTTAACCAATGAGTGCGATATTTTGATCGCCATCGGTATGCGTTTCGATGATCGCGTGACGGGAAGACTTGACAAATATGCGAAGCAAGCCAAAGTGATCCATCTCGATATTGATCCTGCGGAGATTGACAAAAATGTGAAAGCAACGGTTCCTGTTTGGGGCGATTGCAAAGAAACTTTGCCAATGCTCACAGAACTTATTCAGCAAAAAAAACATGACTCATGGCTGCAGCGTTTCAGAGATTTTGAAAACGAAGAAGAAGAACAGTGCATCATTCCTGAGCTAAATCCTACTGATGAAGTCCTTACCATGGGCGAGGTAATAAAATTATTGAATGAACTAACAAAAGCAGAAGCAATTATTGTAACAGATGTTGGTCAACATCAAATGGTGGCTTGTCGCTATGCAAAATATAAAGAATCGAAAAGCAACATAACAAGTGGGGGTCTCGGCACTATGGGTTTTGCGTTGCCCGCAGCAATCGGCGCTAAGTTTGGCGCAGAACATAGAACTGTTGTTGCAATAATTGGCGATGGTGGTTTTCAAATGACATTGCAGGAACTCGGAACGATCATGCAAAAGAACCTGAATGTAAAAATCATCATCCTTAATAATAATTTTCTTGGCATGGTTCGCCAATGGCAACAGTTGTTTAATGATAAGCGCTATTCTTTTGTTGATATCTCAAGTCCGGACTTTGTAATGCTTGCAAAATCTTATTATGTCGAAGGACAAAGAGTTTCTCAAAGAGAAAAATTGAAAGACGCATTAGCAACAATGTTGAACCATGATGGTGCTTATTTATTGGAGGTGATGGTTGGGAAAGAAAATAATGTGTTCCCAATGGTGCCACAAGGTTGCAGTGTTTCGGAGATAAGATTGAAATAGTCGAAACTAGTATTTGTGTGATTTTGAGATAATAAAATTTACGAATGAGCATAGCAGTTGAAAATAAAAAATGGGATGCAAAATTATACGATGATAAACATTCATTTGTTTTCAAGTATGGTGAAGACCTTGTTCATTTGCTTGATCCAAAACTGGGCGAGGAAATTTTAGATGTTGGTTGCGGCACAGGTTATCTCACCAATCTCATTGCAGAAGCTGGCGCTCATGCAACCGGCATTGATAATTCGCAGGAGATGATTCACAAAGCAAAAAAAGAATATCCATCAATAAATTTTGAAGTGTTATCAGCAACTGATTTTCATTTCGAAAAAAAATTCGATGCTATTTTTTCCAACGCAGCATTGCATTGGGTGCTTGAAAAAGAGAAGACAATTGATTGCATGTATGAAAATTTGAAAACAAATGGAAGACTGGTTCTTGAAATGGGCGGAAAAGGAAACGTGGAAAGTATTGTGAGTGCAATCAGAAATACGTTAATAAAATTCGGAGCGAAAGAAAAAGCAAATATCAATATTTGGTATTTTCCTTCACTTAGCGAATACACATTGCTGTTAGAAGCAAAAGGGTTTCGTGTTAAGTATGCCTCGCATTATGATAGGGAAACAGAATTGAAAGACACCGCAAACGGAATTAAGGATTGGATAAAAATGTTTGGCGGTTCATTCTTGAAAAACATGGATGAAAATATTGTAGAGAAATTACTGACTGAAATACAAGATTCATTAAGGGCAACCAATTTCAGAGATGGAAAATGGTATGCAGATTATAAAAGATTAAGAGTGGTTGCTATCAAACAACATTAATCATAAAAATATTATTCAGCGCTATTTATGCAAGACCATATTTTTTCAGACATACCTGTTCAATATAAAAACATTGCAGATGCAACGAGTAAGCTATCGTTCAACATGGCTTCTGATTTGCACACAGGCAGTCTGTTAAAAACATTGGTCGCATCAAAACAATCTGGAAGAATTTTAGAGTTAGGGACTGGCAGCGGCTTGGCTACTTCATGGATATTAAAAGGCATGGATAAAAATGCGAAGCTTATTACTGTTGAAAATAATCCATTGTTATTAGAGATAGCAAAACAACAATTGGATGATACAAGAATTGATTTTGTTCTTGCAGACGGCTACGAATGGTTGCAAAATTATGCCGGAGAAAAATTCGATCTGATTTTTGCAGATGCGATGCCCGGCAAATATGATTTGTTTGAAGAAACTTTATCTCTTCTAAAAACAAGTGGCTTTTATATTATTGATGATATGTTGCCTCAGCCGAATTGGCCCGATGGACATGCACAAGGTGTGGAGGATTTTATCATCTTATTAGAAAAAAGAAAAGATTTGACATTAACAAAATTGAATTGGTCAACAGGATTGATAATCGCGACAAAAATTCATAAAAAATTTAGTAGATAAAATTAGAGAATATGCAAAAGCAGGAATTTACGATAACGGTTTACACAGAAAATCAAATTGGTTTATTGAACCGTATTGCAATTATTTTTTCGAGAAGAAAAATAAATATTGAAAGCCTGAACACATCGCCTTCTGAAATTGAAAGTGTTCATCGTTTCACGATTGTGATCAATGAAATAGAAGACGTGGTGCGCAAACTTTGTCGCCAGATTGAAAAACAAGTGGAAGTATTGAAAGCATATTATAATACCAACGAAGAAATTGTTTGGCAAGAACTTGCTTTGTATAAAGTGCCCACTGAAGTGATCGCTGAAAAAGTAAAAGTAGAGCGCTTGCTTCATGAATACGGTGCAAGAGCTGTTGCTATTCGCACTGATTATATTGTGTTTGAAACATCAGGTCATCGCGAAGAAATAGAAGGGTTGATAAAAGCGCTTGAGCCTTATGGGTTGATTGAATTTGTTCGCAGTGCAAGAGTGGCTATCATTAAAGACAGCAAAGGCTTTCATGAAAAATTAAAAGAGTTCGAATCATTTGAGCCTGGGGCAAATGTTATTGAGAACGAATTTTTAGATAAGCAAGAGGAAGTGTTCACCATGTAATATTGATTAGCTCCGCATTTATGCCGGAAAAATAAAAATGGAAATAACCAAAACGATACCAATTCTTAGGATTTTCGATTACAATAAAACAATCGAATTTTATATTGATTGGCTTGGTTTCACAATAGATTGGGGACATGTGTTTGAAGAAAATGCACCAATCTATATGCAGATTTCAAGAGATGGCATGACTATACATTTAAGCGAACATCATGGAGATGCAACACCTGGGTCAAGAGTTTATATTGAATGCACGGGATTAAAAAAATATCACAAAGAGCTAATCGATAAAAAATATAAATACAACAAACCCGGATTGGAAGAAGCTTTTTACGGAGCGTGGTGCATGGAGGTGACCGATCCGTTTGGGAACAGGTTAACGTTCAATGAAAATAAATGAGAATTAATAATGATGTGCGGATTATAGAAATCCTACATCCTAAATCTAAAATCGTAAATCAAAATTAAACATGGCAAAATTAAATTTCGGTGGAACAGAAGAAAATGTAATCACCCGCGAAGAGTTCCCGCTCAGCAAAGCACAAGAAGTATTGAAGAATGAAACAGTTGCCGTAATAGGCTATGGCGTTCAAGGTCCAGGCCAGGCATTGAACCAGAAAGACAATGGCATCAATGTGATCATCGGTCAGCGCAAAGATTCCAAAACATGGGATAAAGCTGTTCGTGATGGTTTTGTTCCAGGCGAAACTTTGTTTGAAATTGAAGAAGCGTTGAAACGCGGAACGATCATTTGTTATTTGCTCAGCGATGCTGCTCAAATTGCATTGTGGCCAACAGTAAAAAAACATCTCACCCCCGGCAAAGCATTATATTTTTCTCATGGTTTCGGAATCACGTTCAATGAACAAACCGGGATCATTCCTCCAGCAGATGTTGATGTATTTCTTGTTGCGCCAAAAGGCAGCGGAACATCATTGCGCAGAATGTTTTTACAAGGTCGCGGATTGAACAGCAGCTATGCTATTTTTCAAGATGCAACCGGTAAAGCACAAGAAAGAGTGATAGCACTTGGCATTGCAGTAGGAAGCGGATATTTATTTGAAACAAATTTTAAAAAAGAAGTATTTAGCGATCTGACTGGCGAACGCGGAACGTTGATGGGTGCTATTCAAGGAATTTTTGCTGCGCAATATGATGTGCTCCGCAAAAAAGGGCATTCTCCTTCTGAAGCATTCAATGAAACCGTTGAAGAACTGACACAATCATTAATGCCATTGGTAGCAGAAAATGGAATGGACTGGATGTATGCAAATTGCAGCACCACCGCGCAACGTGGCGCATTGGACTGGTGGAAAAAATTCCGCGACGCGACTTCCCCTGTATTCAATGAACTATACGAAAGCGTAGCCGCAGGAAAAGAATCACAACGCTCCATTGACTCCAATTCGCAAGCAGATTATCGTGAGAAATTAGATGCAGAATTAAAAGAATTGCGTGAAAGCGAAATGTGGCAAGCAGGAAAAACAGTAAGAAGTTTAAGACCAGAAAATCAAAAATAGAAAAAGCTTTTAGCTATG